>JBFZCF010000139.1:0-5134 GCA_041308065.1 Burkholderiales bacterium | reverse complement strand
GTCGACCCGGCCCGTGAGCCCCACGTTAGGCAGCAGCGCCGAGCGCGCCTGCGGCACGCGCTCCTGCGTGGCCAGCTGCTGGGAGCGCGCGGAGGCGTAAGCGGCGTCGTTCTGCAGCGCCTCGCGGTACAGCTGCAGCACGTCGTTGCGCGCGCTGGTCGCCGCCCGTTCCTTCATGGACTGCACGGTCGCGTTGGTCGACGTCTGCGCCGTTGCCGGCGGCAGCAGGGCGGCGCACGTCGCGCCGAGCAGGAGTGCGGCGATCGGCTTCAAGGAAAACCGGCCAGTTCGTGTCGTCATCCGAATCCCCACCCTCTTCAGTAAGTCGGCATTGCCGTGTCGACCTGGCGCGCCCACGCATCGACGCCGCCGGTCAGGTTGTATACGTTCGCGAAGCCCTGCCGCTCGAGGAACATCGCCACGTGCATGCTGCGCCCGCCGTGATGGCACACGCAGACGATCTCGCGGTCCGGCTCGAGCTCGTTGATCCTCGCCGGCACGGCGCGCATCGGCATCAGTTCGGAGCCCTCGATCCGGCAGATCTGCTGCTCCCACGGTTCCCGCACGTCGAGCAGCAGCGGCTTCGCACGCTCATCATCGGCCAGCCAGCCGGCCAGCTCGCGGACGGAGACCGTCTTCATCAGAAGCGGAAGCTGGACGGGCGTTCGGCATTCTTCAGCGCCTTGACGCTCGTCTCGAAGAGCCTCACCACGTCGTAGCTCGCCTCTGCGGCGCGGGTGTGCAGCTCGGCCGTCATCACGGGTTCGTCGCCCACGACCGCCGCGAGGCGGCCGCCGATGCGCAACTGGCTCCGCAGCGCCTCCGGCATGACGGGCAGCGAGCCGGTCACCACGATCACGTCGTAGGGCGCCTTGCCCGGCCAGCCGCGGCTGCCGTCGCCCAGCTCGACCTTGACGTTGTGCACGCCGGCGCGCGCGAGGTTCGCCTCGGCGAAGGCCTTCAGCCGCGGGTCGATCTCGATCGACAGGACGTGCTGCGCCTTGTGCGCGAGCAGGGCCGACAGATAGCCCGAGCCGGTGCCGATCTCCAGCACCGTGTCGTGCGGCTTGATCGACAGCTCCTGCACGATCCGCGCCTCGAGCTTGGGCGACCACATGCACTCGCCGGTGTCCGCCCCGTCGATCTTCAGCGGGATCTCCATGTCGGTGAAGGCCAGCGCGCGGTACGGCTCCGGCACGAAGGCCTCGCGCTTGACCACGAAGAGCAGGTCGAGCACGGTCTGATCGAGCACGTCCCACGGCCGGACCTGCTGCTCGACCATGTTGAAGCGCGCCTTCTCGAAGTCCAGACCGGCTCCCATGCGTGTTCCCGTTCCCGTTGCGTCCCGCAACACAGCGCGAAAGTCTATCAGCGGGTCGCGCGTGTCCCGCTGCGCTTGGCGACGCGATTCGCGCGCTCCGTCGCATCGTTGCCGCCCCGCGGCGCCCCGTGCTTCAAAGACGTGACGAAGGTGTCGATCGTCGCGTCGATGTAGGCCGCCGCGTCGACGGGCTTCTGGCTGCACGGCCCGAACGAGCACTTCCACAGCGACAGCATCACCAGCGAGGCGGCGAGCGCGTGTACGTTCATCTCGACGTCGACCTGCCTGAACTCGCCCCGCTCGATGCCCCGGCGGATCGCGCTGGCGAGCAGTTCGTGCCAGGGCTCGATGACTTCCTCGAGGAAGAAGCGCGCGATCTCGGGAAAGTTGCCGCTCTCGGCCATCATCAGCTTGCTGATGCCACCGGCCGTCCGGTCGCCGTACTCGCTCCACCAGCGCCGCACCACGTGCTCGAGCAGGGCATCGCCGGGCCCGTCGAAGCGTTCGATCTGGTCCGCCGTCTCGCTGATGCGCGCGACGACGCTTTCCCGCACCACCGCCTTGAAGAGGTCTTCCTTGTTCTCGAAGTACAGGTAGAGCGTGCCCTTCGAGACGCCGGCGCGCTGCGCGACGTCGTCCAGGCGGGTCCCCGCGTAGCCTTTTTCGACGAAGAGTTCGAGCGCGGCGGCGAGGAGCTCGGCGGGCCGGGCTTCCTTGCGCCGCTCCCAGCGCGGACGTGCCGCGGGGTGGGTCGCTGGACTGCTCATGTGACCGGGCCGGAAGCGCAAAGGCGATCCGGGAACTAAGTGACTGACCGGTCAGCAATATAGGCGGGCAGTTCGGTGTGTCAAGCTAACCCCCTCATTTTGTGACAGAAAACACATCGTGAAGTCGATTCCAACCGTGCTGACGATCGCCGGCGTCGACCCGTCCGGCGGGGCCGGCGTGCTCGCGGACGTCAAGGCGTTCAGCGCGCTCGGCGCCTATGCCTGTGCCGTGATCGCGGCGCTCACCGCCCAGAACACGCGCACGGTCGCGGGGGTGCTTCCGATCGCTCCCGACTTCATCGCGCGCCAGATCGACACCCTGTTCGCCGACGTTCGCGTCGACGCGATCAAGATCGGCATGCTCGGGGAGGCGCCCGTGATCGTCACCGTCGCCGACCGCCTGGCCACCTGGAAGGCCGAGCGGGTGGTGCTCGACCCGGTGATGGTGGCCAAGAGCGGCGATGCATTGCTCGCCAGCGCCGCCGTCGGCGCGCTGCGCGAGGCCCTGGTCCCGCTGGCGCTCGTGATCACGCCCAACCTGCCGGAGGCCGGCGTGCTGCTGCAAAGCCGTGCCCCGGAGAGCGTGAAGGAGATGACGCGCGCGGCCGAGCGCCTGCACCGCCTGATGGGCAGCGGCGAGCGCTGGGTCTGGCTGAAGGGCGGCCACCTGCCGGGCGGCGACGCGACCGACCTGCTCTTCAATGGCGACCGCATGATCGAGATGTCGCGACCGCGGGTCGAGACGAAGAACACGCACGGGACGGGGTGCACGCTGTCGGCCGCGCTCGCGGCGCTGCTGCCGCAGCGGCCCGACGTGCCGGCGGCCGCGCAGGACGCGAAGGACTACCTGACCGAGGCGTTGCGGCAGGCGGACGCGCTGCAGATCGGGCACGGGCACGGACCGGTGCATCACTTCCACGCACTCTGGCCCGCCGAGAAGGGCCAACCGCGCTGAGGCTCAATTTGACCGGGCAGGCCTTAAGCGAAGATAATTCGCGCCCGCGGCGGATTAGCTCAGCTGGTTAGAGCAGAGGAATCATAATCCTTGTGTCCGGGGTTCGAGTCCCTGATCCGCCACCAAACATCTCCCCGCCAATGCGCCGCTTGCTCGCCCTCGTCGTAGTTGCTGTGCTCACGGCGTGCGGTTCCTCGTCGAGCCGCCAGCCGGACGGGACCATGCTCGGCACGCTGAACTCCGTTCAGATGTCCAGCGTCACCATCGACGGCAAGCCGATGCGACTGGTGCCCGGCGCCCGCATCATGACCCCGTCGAACACGTCGATCACTCCGGATCGCGTGCCCGCGAACAGCCGCATCCGCTACAAGCTGGACGCGAACGGGCAGGTGACGCAGGTCTGGCTGCTGCCGCCCGAGAAGTAGCCTTCCGTCTGACGGCGCGCGCGGCCGTTAAGATCGCGCCCCTCGCCACCGGCTCTACACCGAGATCGCGACCCATGAGCGTCCGCAAGCTCTACATCCGCACGTTCGGATGCCAGATGAACGAGTACGACTCGGACAAGATGGCCGACGTGCTCAACGCGTCCGACGGCGTCGTCACCACGGACCGCCCCGAGGACGCCGACGTGATCCTCTTCAACACCTGCTCCGTGCGCGAGAAGGCGCAGGACAAGGTGTTCTCCGACCTCGGCCGCATCAAGCACCTGAAGCAATCGAAGCCTGACCTGGTGATCGGGGTCGGCGGCTGTGTCGCGAGCCAGGAAGGCGCGGCGATCGTCGCGCGCGCACCGTACGTCGACGTCGTGTTCGGGCCGCAGACGCTGCACCGGCTGCCCGACCTGATCCGCCGGCGGCAGAGCACCGGCCGGCCGCAGGTCGACATCTCGTTTCCCGAGATCGAGAAGTTCGATCACCTGCCGCCGCCGCGCGTCGAGGGGCCAAGCGCGTTCGTGTCGATCATGGAAGGGTGCAGCAAGTACTGCAGCTTCTGCGTCGTGCCGTACACGCGCGGCGAGGAGATCTCGCGCGGCTTCGACGACGTGCTGACCGAGATCGCCGACCTCGCCGACCACGGCGTTCGTGAGGTCACGCTGCTCGGCCAGAACGTGAACGCCTACCGGGGGCGCATGACCGATGGCGAGACCGCGGACTTCGCTCTGCTGCTCGAGTACGTCGCCGAGGTTCCGGGCATCGAGCGCATCCGCTACACGACGTCGCATCCGAAGGAGTTCACGCAGCGGCTGATCGACGCCTACGCGCGCGTGCCCGGGCTCGTCGATCACCTCCACCTGCCGGTGCAGTCCGGCAGCGACCGCGTGCTCGCCGCCATGAAGCGCGGCTACACCGCGCTCGAGTACAAGTCCATCGTGCGGCGACTGCGCCAGGTCCGCCCCGCCATCGCGCTGTCGTCGGACTTCATCGTCGGCTTCCCCGGCGAGACTGCGGACGACTTCGAGCGGACGATGGCGCTGGTCGAGGAGATCGGGTTCGACGCGAGCTTCTCGTTCGTCTACAGCAAGCGTCCCGGGACGCCGGCGGCAGATCTCGTCGACGACACGCCGCCGGCCGTGAAGCTGGAGCGCCTGGCGCGTCTGCAGGCGGCCATCAACGCGAACGCCGCGCGCATCAGCGAGGCGATGGTGGGGACGGTGCAGCGCATCCTCGTCGAGGGGCCATCGAGGAAGGACGCGTCCGAACTGATGGGCCGCACGGAGAACAACCGCATCGTGAACTTCCCGGGCGGTCCGGCTTCCGCGCGGCTCGTGGGGCAGCCGCTCGACGTCAGGATCACGCAGGCCTTGCCGCACTCGCTGCGCGGCTCCGCGGTCGTGCGCGACGAAACGGAGAAATGTCGGGCCGAGTAGAGCCATCGTGCGACGAACGTCACGCGCGCCGCGCGGTCGGAACGGTACGATGCGCGCCTCAGAAATTCAGGGTGTCCCTCGGGTTGGCCACAGCGGGGCGCCGATACCTGCAGGAGTGATGCAATGAAGTTGTCCCTACGCGTGGTTGCAGCGACGCTCGTCGCCGCGGCCCTGTCTGCCTGTGCGACGACCTCGACGCCGGGCACGGCCGACAAGGCCGCCGC
>JBFZCF010000138.1:0-5293 GCA_041308065.1 Burkholderiales bacterium | reverse complement strand
TCGTCGCGGAAGCACTTGACGATCTGGTAGTAGCGGTCGAAGCCGGCGATCATCAGCAGCTGCTTGAAGAGCTGCGGCGACTGCGGCAGCGCGAAGAACTCGCCGGCGTGCACGCGCGACGGCACGAGGTAGTCGCGCGCGCCTTCCGGCGTGCTCTTCGTGAGCATCGGCGTCTCGATGTCGACGAACCCGTGCGCGTCGAGGAACTTGCGGACCGCCATCGCGACCTTGTAGCGCAGCATCAGGTTCTTCTGCATCGGCAGGCGGCGCAGGTCCAGCACGCGATGCGTGAGGCGCGTGGTCTCGGACAGGTTGTCGTCGTCGAGCTGGAACGGAATCGCGACCGAAGGGTTCAGGATCGTCAGCTCCTGCGCCAGCACCTCGATCTCGCCCGACACGAGGTTGGTGTTGACCGTGCCTTCCGGGCGCCTGCGCACCATGCCGGTGATCTTCAGGCAGTACTCGTTGCGCACCTTCTCCGCCTGCCCGAAGACTTCGGGGCGGTCCGGGTCGCAGACCACCTGCACCAGGCCCTCGCGGTCCCGCAGGTCGATGAAGACGACGCCGCCGTGGTCACGGCGCCGGTGCACCCATCCGAAGAGGGTGACGGCCTGGCCGATGAACTTCGCATCCACCAGGCCTGCATATTCCGTACGCATAAAAGCTCCGCTTGTCGTTGGCTGGCCGCGGCCCGCCGAGTGTGTCGTGTTCCTGGAAGTCAGCGTCTTCGTCGGGAGGCACCCGACAGGCGGGCCGAACGGTCGCCAACCGCCCGGCCCTACCGGTTTCGTGCGTTCGCGAGCGCTCGGGCGAGGGACGCGACCCGGCCTCGCTGGGCAGCGATGGCGAAGCGGGCGCAGAGAGGCGATTGCATGGCCGCTAGCTTAAAGGGGAAGGCACCTGCCCTCAACCCGGATGGATCAACCCGGAATGCCGGGACCTTCGGTGGTGAGGGCGGACCGGGGAGCACGCGCGGTCGGCGCCACGACGCCCATCGACAGGTGGAACTTGAGCGCATCGTCGACGGTGACGTCGAGTTCCTTCACTTCGGAAGGCCGCACCATCAGGACGTAGCCCGACGTGGGGTTGGGCGCGGTCGGTACGTACACGGTGATCAGGTCGCCGGCGGTCTCGCGCTCGATCGCCGCTCCGGGCGCCCCGACGACGAAGCCGAAGGTCCACCGGCCGCGGTTCGGAAACTCGATCAGCACGACCTTGCGAAACGACTGGCCCTTCGATGCGAACAGCGTGTCCGAGATCTGCTTCACACCGGAGTAGATCGGCCGCACGATCGGGATCTTCACCAGCACCGCCTCCCACCACGCGAACATCCGCGCGCCGATGATGTTGGCCGCGAGCGCTCCGGTGACGAGCAGGATGATCACCGACATTACGAGCCCGAGCCCCGGCATGTGGAAACCGAGCACCTGGTCGGGATGCAGGCTCGCCGGCAGCACCGTGAGGGTGCGGTCCATCGTCGTGACGATGAAGTCGAGCACCCACAGCGTGATGGCCAGCGGCAGCCAGATCAGCAGGCCGGCGATCAGGTATTTCCTCAACATGGCGCGCTCACGATCTGGCGAGGTCCTGGGCGCGCGGGCGCGCCGGGCTGGACGATGTCGTCAGTTGCAGGAAGGGCAACCGCCGCTGCCGCATGCGGGCGCGCTGGCGGCAGCGGCAGCCGCCGTGGTCGACGCCGAGCCGCTGTCGACCTTGGCGTCGTTGGCGCTCTCGGTCTTGCCGTCAGCCTTGCCGCCCTTGCCGCCCGAGTCCTTGTTGCGGAAGTCGGTGGCGTACCAGCCGCTGCCCTTCAGCTGGAAGCCGGCCGCCGTCACCATCTTCGCCATCGACGGGTGGCCGCAACTGGGGCAATCGGTCAGGGGCGCGTCGCTGATCTTCTGCAGCACTTCCTTCTCGTGGCCACAGTCGGCGCACTTGTAAGCGTAGATGGGCATGGCTGCCTCGCAATTGCTAATTGCTTGAATTGTAAAGGGAGAGATCAAAAGCCACGCGGGGAAGATGGGGCCAGCACCCGGCCCTATCAAGAGCCCGGATCCGCCCCTGGCGCGCCGCCCGCCCCGGACGCGGTTGTTTGCACAACCCGACGCCGGTGCGTCAGACTCGCCCGCTCGCAGAGGAGACAAGCCCGATGGCAACAAGAACGAAGCTGCCGACCTCGGCCGGCCGCGATCCGCGCGATCCCCTGAAGACCGTCCAGAGTTCGGCCTGCGGCAAGGTGAAGGTGGCCGTCACCGACGTCGACGGCGTCCTGCGCGGCAAGTACCTGCACAAGGACAAGTTCATGTCCGCGGTCGAGGGCGGATTCGGCTTCTGCGACGTGGTGTTCGGCTGGGACATGATGGATTCGGTCTACGACAACACCCGGGTCACGGGCTGGCAGCACGGGTTTCCGGACGCCATGGTCAGCCTCGACCTGTCGACCGGGCGCAACGTCCCCTGGGACGACCACGTTCCGTTCTTCCTCGGCGACTTCGTCACCCATGACGGCAAGCCGTATCCGATCTGCCCGCGCCAGACGCTGAAGCGCGTCATCGCGCGCGCCGGCAAGCTCGGCTTCCAGCCGATGTGCGGACTGGAGTTCGAGTGGTTCAACTTCGCAGAGACGCCGCAGAGCTGGGCCGCGAAGAAGGGCGTCGATCCCACGCCCGTCACGCCGGGCATGTTCGGCTACTCGCTGCTGCGCGCGAACGCCAACCGCGAGTATTTCAACGCGCTGATGGACAAGCTGCTGCTGTTCCGCGTGCCGATCGAGGGACTGCATACCGAGACGGGCCCCGGCGTGTACGAAGCCGCGCTGCAGTTCTCCGACGCGCTCGAGTGCGCCGACCGCGGCGTGCTGTTCAAGAGCGGCGCGAAGGAGATCGGCGCGTCGTACGGGATCATCCCGAGCTTCATGGCGAAGTGGCACAAGGACCTGCCGGGCTGCAGCGGCCACGTGCACCAGTCGCTGTCCGACGGCAGGAAGAACCTCTTCCACGACGCCAGGGGGCGCGCCGGCATGAGCAAGCTCTTCGAGAGCTATCTTGCGGGGCAGGTCGCCGTCCTGATGGAGTTCGCGCCGATGTTCTGGCCGACCGTCAACAGCTACAAGCGGCTGGTCGACGGCTTCTGGGCGCCGGTGAAGCCCACGTGGGCGATCGACAACCGCACCGCGAGCTTCCGCGTGATCCCGGGCTCGCCCAAGAGCACACGTCTGGAGACGCGGTGCCCGGGCGCGGACATCAACCCGTACCTCGCCGTCGCCGCGCTGGTCGCCGCCGGGATGCACGGCGTCGAGAAGGGTCTGAAGCTGACCGCCCCGCCGATCACCGGCACCAACCAGGGGTCGGAGAACGTGCCGCGCGCACCGCGCTCGCTCCGCGAGACGACCGCGATCTTCAAGGAGAGCGCAGTCGCGCGCGACTGGCTCGGTGACACGTTCGTAGAGCACTTCGCGCTGACCCGCGAGTGGGAGTGGCGGCAGTGGCAGGACGCCGTGACCGACTGGGAGTTGAAGCGCTACTTCGAGATCATCTGATGGCGTCGCGCTGATCGCCGATGCGCTGCGCGCGATGAGTGAACACCTGCCGCCGGTTTCACTGTACCGGCGCACCCCGACCTGGGTGTTGCGCCCGAACATCGACAGCGTGCCGTGGCCGGGCGACATGCTAGAAATGGGCCGGACCCGGATTCGCTGAACCCTCACAGGACACCATGACGATTTCGCACTTCTCCTTTCCGACGACCGTCCACTTCGGGGCGGGCGCGAGCAAGATGGCCGGCGTGCACCTGCGCGACCGTGGCCTGCGCCGCCCGCTGATCGTCACCGACAAGGCGCTCGCCGCGCTGCCGGTGATGAAGCACTTCATCGCGCACCTCGACACCGGGCTCGACGTCGGCATCTTCAACGGGGTGCAGGGCAATCCGACCGCCGCGCAGGTGATGGCGGGGCAGGCCGCCTACAAGGCGCACCGGGCCGACTGCGTGATCGGCTTCGGCGGCGGCGCGGCGCTCGACGTCGCCAAGGTCGTCGCGCTGATGGCGGTGCACGACGGTCACGTGATGGAGTACGTGTGGGATCACCCCCAGGTGAAGCCGATCGTCGACGAACTGCCGTACTTCGTCGCCGTGCCGACGACGAGCGGCACCGGATCCGAAGTCGGGCGATCGAGCGTGGTGAGCGACGACGCCACGCACGTGAAGCGCGTGGTGTTCTCGCCGAAGCTGCTGGCGAAGGTCGTGTTCGCCGACCCGGAACTGACGTTCGACCTGCCGCCTGCCGTCACCGCGGCCACCGGCATGGACGCGCTGACCCACAACATCGAGTCCTACCTGTCGCCCGCCTACCACCCGTTGTGCGACGGCATCGCGCTGGAAGGCGTGCGGATCGGCGCGCGGGCGCTGGCGGCGGCCGTGAAGGACGGCCGCAACCGGCAGGCGCGCGCCGACATGATGATGTCGTCGATGATGGGGGCGATCGCCTTCCAGAAGGACCTCGGCGCCGTGCACTCGTGCGCGCACGCACTCGGCGCCGTGTGCGACCTGCACCACGGACTCGCCAATGCGCTGATGCTCGAGCCGGTCATGCGGTTCAACCTCGAAGCCGCGGAGGGCAAGTTCGCCGAACTCGCGCACGTGGTCGGAGCGACGGACGGCGCCGGCTTCATCCGCTGGCTCGGCGAGCTCAAGCGCGCGATCGGGATCGCGCCGTCGCTGTCGTCGGTCGGCGTGAAGAAGGAGCAGATCGCGGCGATGGCGGACATCGCCGAGAAGGACATCTGCCACCAGACCAATCCGCGGCCGTGCACGCGCGCGGACTTCACGCGCTTCTTCGAGCAGGCGCTTTGAGTTCCCTCCCCGGATGAGCGCGCGTCCCCGCATCGGCATCTCGGCGTGCTTCTTCCACGCCGACCCGCAGCGCCCCGTCTTCACCGGCAAGACGCTGCAGTACGTCGAGCAGTCGATCGTGCACTGGGTGCAGTCGGCCGGCGCGCTGGCGGTGGTGATTCCGTCGCCGGACGGCCCGACGAAGCGCGGTGACGTGACGCTCGCCGACTACGCCGCGCTGCTCGACGGGCTCGTGCTCGAGGGCGGTTCGGACATGTGGCCGGGCAGCTACGGAGAGACGCCGCTGCGCCCGGAGTGGACCGGCGACCGCGTGCGCGACGAGTACGAGATCGCTCTGCTGCGCGCGTTCATCGACGCCGGCAAGCCGGTGCTCGGCGTGTGTCGCGGCCTGCAGGTGCTCAACGTCGCGTTCGGCGGGACGCTGTACCAGGACATCGGCACGCAG
>JBFZCF010000137.1:0-5314 GCA_041308065.1 Burkholderiales bacterium | reverse complement strand
GCCGCTGACCGCGCGGATCGCGCGCTCGCAGGAACTGCTGCTGCTCTTCGGCATCGCCTGGGGCGTGCTGCTGGCGGCGGCGGGCGAGTGGTTCGGCTTCTCACGCGAAGTGGGCGCGTTCCTCGCGGGCTTCTCGCTGGCGTCGACGCCCTATCGCGATGCGCTGTCGACGCGGCTGGCCACGGTGCGCGACTTCCTGCTGCTGTTCTTCTTCATCGATCTCGGCTCGAAGCTCGACCTCGCGACCCTCGGCGGCGAGATCGGCGCGGCGCTGGCCTTCTCGGCCTTCGTCCTCGTCGGCAACCCGCTGATCGTGATGGTGATCATGGGCGTGATGGGATACCGGAAGCGCACCGGCTTCCTGGCCGGGCTGACGGTGGCGCAGATCAGCGAGTTCTCGATCGTGTTCGTGGCGATGGGCATCGGGCTCGGCCACGTCGACGCCGCGGCGCTCGGACTCGTCACGCTGGTGGGCCTGATCACGATCACCAGCTCGACCTACATGATCCTGTACTCGGAGCCGCTGTACCGGCGGCTCGAGCCGTGGCTGGGCGTGTTCGAGCGGGCCCGACCGACGCGCGAGAGCGGCGAGAGCGACGGGGGCCACGCTTCCGGCGCCGCGGCGCCGGAGGTGGTCATCTTCGGGCTGGGGCGCTACGGCAGCCGCCTGCTCGGCGACCTGCACCAGCGCGGCGTGCGCGTGACCGGGTTCGACTTCGATCCGGAAGTGATCCGCGCGCTGCAGGCGCGCGGCATGGACGCGCGCTTCGGCGATGCCGAGGACCTTCACCTGCTGGAAACGCTGCCGCTGGCCACCGTCCGCTGGATCGTCAGCACGCTGCCGGTGCCCGAGATCAACGCCGCGTTGCTGCAGTCGCTGGCCGCGGCGGGGTTCGACCGCGGCACCGCCGTCACCGTCCACAGCGACGAGGACGCCGCCGCGATGGAGACCGTCGGCGCGACGCTCGTGCTGCATCCGTATCGCGATGCCGCGGACTTCGCCGCGGAACATCTCGCCGACGCCGTGCAGACGGCCCCGGCCGGAGCGGCTGTGCCGGTGCCGGCGAGCGCGCCAGGTGTTCGGACCCTGGAGGAACGCCGATGAAAGTCGGGCTTCCGGTTGACGGCGCCCGGCTCGTGCGACAACGGGAGGAAAGATGACAGCCAGCCTGCGCGTGCTCTTCGCAGTCGACGGATCCGAATGCTCCACGGCGATGATCCGCTGCTGGTCGGCGTGGCGCGGCGCCGCCGACAATGCGCTGAAGGCGCTCCTGCTGACCGTCGTGCCGCCGCCGCTGCATGTGTGGCCGAGTTCCGGCTTCGATCCGGGGTTGATCGACGAGGCGCTGCGTGCAGTCGGTCGCGAGCGCCTCGCGGAGGCCGAGCGGCTGATGCAGGCAGGCCTGGTGCCATGGGAGTCCGCCGTTCGCATCGGCGCGCCGGCGGAGACGATCGTGGCGGAAGCGCGGCGGGAGGGAGCCGAGCTGATCGTGATGGGCACCCGCGGACTGAGCGCCCTGCGCGGCCTGCTGGTGGGGTCCGTCGCCTTGAGGGTTGCGCAGTCGAGTCCGATCCCGGTCTGGCTGATGCCGCCGCACGCGCGTTGCCCCCTGGACCTCGGACGGCGCATGAAGCTGCTGGTCGCGGTCGATGGATCGGAGGCGGCGAATCAGGCGGCGGCCTGGGCGGCGCGTGTCGCGCCAGCCTTCGGCAGTTGCTCCATCGAGCTGGCGAGCGTGCGGCCGGAGCTCGGGCCGGTCGGCGCGGCGCTGGGAGTGCCGGGCGAGACGACGAGGAACTGGGACCATCAGCTCGGAACCGCCGCCATCGATGCGGCGCGCGCAGCCATGGGGGATGCGGGTTCGCGCGCGCCAGCCCACATCGGTGACGGCCATGTGGTACCCGCGCTGTGCCGGGTCGCCGTCGAGACGGATGCCGACGCGATTGTCGTCGGACCGCGCGACCTTGGCGCACTGGGCAAGGCCACCCTCGGGTCGGTGTCGAGCGCGTTGCTGCAGACCGCGACCTGCAGCGTGGTCATCGTTCGCGGGGAGGTCGAGTGACTCCAGGCGGCCGGCCGAGACGGGCCGGCCGGACGACCTGCTTCCGCCTCACTTCTTCTTCTTGCGAGCGTCCCTCGGCTGGAGGCCCCGCCTGGCGAGCGATTCGCGCAGCAGGAACTCGATCTCGGCGTTGACCGACCGCAGGTCCGCCGCCGCGAGGCGCTCGAGTTCCTGCCAGACCGCAGGGTCGATCCGCAACAGGAAGGACTTCTTGTCCGGGCTGCTCACCGGCGCGCCCCTTCGCCTGGCCGCCCGTGCGCGCGCTCGATGGCGGACGCGAGTCGGCGCGGCTCGTCGGTGCCGAGCAGCACATGCCTGCCGTCCCGGCGCGTGATGCGCACCGCGTCCAGCCCGGCGATGTTGTAGAGCCAGCCGCCGCGCACGCGGTGGATGCCCCAGCCCTGCCAGAAGGTCGTGCGCGTGACCTCGACCGACTGCACCTCGGCCAGCGGCAGCGAGAAGCGCGGCCAGCCGGGGCCGAAGGACCAGTGCAGCCGGTCGCCGTCGACGCGGATCGTCATCCGGCTCCACAGCAGTCCCATCGCCACCGCGACGGCGGCGCCGCCGAGCAGCACGGCGCGGGGCAGCGGCTGGTCGAGCGGCTGCACCACGGGCATCACGAGGAAGACGAGCGCGGCGAGGCCGA
This sequence comes from Burkholderiales bacterium, assembly GCA_041308065.1. Classification (GTDB taxonomy): domain Bacteria; phylum Pseudomonadota; class Gammaproteobacteria; order Burkholderiales; family Burkholderiaceae_F; genus JAOUJD01. Next base: position 2,605 of record JBFZCF010000137.1, on the reverse strand, counting down.
AGGCGATGCGCACCGGCCAGCCGTGCTGCGTGTGCAGGTACGACATCGTCTAGCCCTTGCGCGCGGTCTTCCGCTGCTTCACCCAGAGCAGCACGCCGGCCGACTCGACGGCCACGCCGACGGCGATGATCGCGATGGCGGCACCGAAGCCGACCTGGCCCAGCGCCAGCAGGACGGCACCGACGACGACGAGCAGCGTGCCGGGAATCCAGAGCGCGAGCGCGTTCATCGCCCGCTCACTGGTACAGCGTGCCGGTGTTGATCACCGGCTGCGTGTCGTTCTCCGAGCACAGCACGACGAGCAGGTTGGAGACCATCGCCGCGCGGCGCTCGTCGTCCAGGTGCACGATGTCGCGCTCGGAAAGGCCCTTCAGCGCCATCTCGACCATGCTCACCGCGCCGTGCACGATCTTGCTGCGCGCGGCGATGATCGCCTCGGCCTGCTGGCGGCGCAGCATCACCTGCGCGATCTCGGGCGCGTAGGCGAGGTGCGTCAGCTTGGCGTCCTCGACCGAGATGCCGGCCTGGTCGAGCCGGTCGGCCAGTTCGCGGATCAGCGCCTGCGTCACCTTGTCCTGGCTGGCGCGCAGCGTGGGCTCCGTCGAGTGCTCGTCCTCGCCTTCGTCGTAGTTGTACGAGGAGGCGAGGTGGCGCACCGCGGCCTCGGCCTGGATCCGCACGTACTCGTCGTAGTCCTCGACGTCGAACACCGCCTGCGCGGTGTTGCGCACGCGCCAGACGATCGCGGCGGCGATCTCGATCGGGTTGCCGCGCTTGTCGTTGACCTTCAGCCGCTCGCTCATCAGGTTGTGCGAGCGCAGGCTGATCTTCTGCTTCTTGTAGAACGGGTTGGCCCAGCGCAGGCCTTCGGAGCGGTCGGTGCCGACATACTCGCCGAACAGCAGCAGGATCGCGGCCTCGTTGGGCTGCAGCATGTAGAGGCCGGCCAGCGTGAACGCGCCGAGCACGATCAGCACGATGCCGAGTGCGAGGAAGGGCAGCCCCATCGGGCGGACGACGAGGAAGATGCCGGCGGCGACCAGCGCGATGCCGATGGCGACCCAGAGGTAGCCGCTCGGGCTGGTGCGTTCGACCTCCTGGGTGCGGGGGGACTGTTGCATCGCGGCCTCCTTATCAAAGTGATATCACTTTGATAGGAACGCCGCCTGCTGTCAAGCCCGGACGACGGACGGCGGCCGGGCCAGGTTGATGAAGTTCGACAAGGGCATGGCCCCCTGCCAGAAGTGCCACAAGATGTGACCGGAGGAAGCCAGGACCACCTGCGGCGGCAGGGCCGCGGCGCTCACTTCGCCAGCCGGGCGTCCTCCACCAGCACCTTGTACGAGTAGCCCATGCCGAGGTCGCGATCGGTCCGCACGGTGCCGCTGACGAGCACGACCTCGCCAACGCTCGTCGAGTCGTTCGTGACTACGATGAGGTCGTCGGTGCCGTCGCGGCTGGAGCCTGTCCCGTCGCGCAGGTGCAACCAGTTCTTGCCCATGATCCCGGGGGAGAACTTCACGACCTGACCGCGGACGGTGACCGGCTTGTCCTTGAACTTCGGTGCGCTTGCGACGATCCCCGCGACGGTCTGGGCATTTGCGCCCTTCGCCTTCTCGACCTTCACTTCGGGGACCTTCGGCGCCTGGTTCGCGCCCGCGTGCATCGCGCGCAGGTCGGGCGCAGCCTGGGTTCCGGCGCCGGCGAGGGTGCCGAAGATGATGGTGTCGAAGGTCCGGTTCAGCGCCTTGCTCTGGAACCCGCTCATCGTCTGCGGATTGGCGATGCTCACTTCGGCGCCCGTCTTGACCTGCGCTGCCGGAACCGCGGCCCACACCTCGCCATTCTTCGTGCGCAGGCGCAGGTACGTGTAGCCGCCACCGTCCTTGGCTTCGAGAACAGTGCCGGAGAGCGCGGTGCCCGTCGTTGGTGCGGGCGGCATGGCCGAGGCCGCCAGGGAACAGGCGAAGAAGAGGGCCGGGATCAGGCGAGTGAGTGTCATGGCGCGGGAGGGTTCGTTTGGGAGAAGCGCAATGATCCTCGGTAGCGAGCCGGCGCGGCGTGACTGGCGACAAGAGTCCGCGAGCGGGCGATGGCATCGCCGATCGGCGTGTGCCAGTGCAGTGGCGGTGAACGTGATGTGCGTCCAGGACGTGCCTGTGCGCGCGCTAGCGCGGCGGTTCCTGGTGCCCGTCGAACGCGTGGCGCAGCGCCGAAAGCAGGCGGTTCTGGAAGTCCGTGCCGCCGCGCGAGGCGAAGCGCGCGTAGAGCGCCGCCGTCAGCACCGGGGCCGGCGCGCTCGTGTCGACCGCGGCCTGCACCGTCCAGCGGCCCTCGCCGGAGTCGGCGACGCGGCCGGCGTAGCGGGCGAGGGCGGGATCGCCGGCTCACGCCGCCGTCCTGGGCGCCGGTGCTTTCCCTGCTTGCCCTCGGCGTGCTGGCCGCGGCCAGCATTCGGCTCGCGCCGTCGCTTGTAGTCCTGCTATCCGCTGCGCTCGGGATCGTGCACGGCGCGCTCAACGGCGCCGGTCTCGAGTCGGCAGGGCGGGACGCGACGGCGCTGCTGGGCATCGTCGCAACGGTGTTCGTGGTGCTCGCGCTCGTG
>JBFZCF010000136.1:0-7673 GCA_041308065.1 Burkholderiales bacterium | reverse complement strand
ACGCGCTGGCCGCCCTGCGGGACCGCAAGGCCTGCCTGCTCGCGCATCACGGTGTCATCGCATGCGGCGCCTCGCTCGACGCGGCGCTGGCGCTGGCGGTGGAGGTGGAGAACCTGGCACGGACGTACGTGATCGTGCGCGCGCTCGGCGAGCCACGCCTGCTCGATCGCGCCGAAATGGAGCGCGTGCTCGAGCGCTTCAGCACCTACGGACAGGCGCGACCCACGTGAACCTCGAGACTTCCAGTCAGGGCGTTTCAGGCCGGTGCAGTGCGGCTGTAGCGGTCGCTGTTCCCGAATGACGTACGCACGAAAGCCGGCAGCCACGTGACGCCACAGGGCGCTCCCAAGTCGAGGACAGGGGCAGGCGCGGGCCGCTTCGGCGGCTCGATACGCGCCACGCTGTGGCCGACGCGCGCCTTTGCCGGCGGCGTGCGCTGGTTCGACGAACTCTACGTCTGGACCGAGGGCGCGGCTCCGACCGTCACGCAGCGGGCCCGGATCCAGATCAACGCGCTGCGCGACACCTTCAAGTGGCTCGAGTACGACCTCGTCGAGCAGGTCGGCGTCACCATCTCCTTCGGCACGGTGGAACGCGCCCTCGACCCGCTGAACGCGCTGTTCGAGCGCAACGTCCTGCTCGCGCACCGCACCTATGTGATGCTGCGCGGCGCTCCGGACCGCCTGCGGTCGCGATACCGCCTGCGCGGGTTCGCGGAAATGCTGCGTGGACTCGGCTATCACGTCGGATACCGCATTTCGGCGCCCCGGGTCGGCATGGAACTCCGGGGCGTCGAGCTCGTGCGGCCCGAGTTCGCCAAGGTGCTCGCCACCACGGCCAACCGCGAAGAAGCGTGGACCGACCTCGCCGCCGAGGTGCGTGCCGTGGGGCTGGACACGCGGACCACCATCATCGGCGGCGTGCAGGAAGCCGAGCAGGCGCGGATGGCCGCGCGGGCTGGATTCGAACTCGGCCAGGGGCTCGCGATCCGGCCTCCGTATCCACCGCCGTCGTTGCGCCGCGGGTGACCGCTTCCTGACGGCTCCCATTTCCCGGACAATCGCGGTGCGGCGATGGCGCCGCGGCAGCGATGATGGCGAACAGCGAATACCGCCCGGAACTGGGCACCCACCAGGTCGAACTCGATCCCACCGTGGACTCCTTGAGCCGCTTCGGCTCGCGGGTCCGCGCGCTGGTTTGGCCGACGCGCTCGCTGGTCGGCTCGCAGCGCTGGTTCGACGAGCTGTACGTCTGGACGGCGGACTTCGAGCCCGACCGCTCGCTTCGATCGCAGATCCAGCTGGCGGCCATGGAGCACGCGTTTTCGATGCTGGAGCACGAGCGCGTCGAGCGGATCGCCGTGACGATTTCGTTCGGTTCGATCGAGCGCTCGCTGGAGAGCCTCGCCAAGACGCTGGAAACGCACAGGCTGACGGCCCATCGCCTGTCGGTGCTGTTGCGCGGTTCGATGGAGCGGCTGCGCTGGCCGTACCGGGTCCGCGAGTTCATCGACCTGCTGCGCAGCTACCAGATCGCGGTCGGCTATCGCTTCGGCGAGCCCCGCCCCAGCATGGAACTGTCGGCCATCGACTTCGTGGCACCCGACTTCGCGAAGATGCTCGCGCCGATCAGCGCGCGCGAAGAACTCTGGCAGGAGCTGTCCCGCGAGGTCAGCGCGCTCGGGCTGACGCGTGAAACCTTCGTGCTCGCAGGCATCGAGCGCGAGGAGCAGCTCAGGCTCGGCCGCCAGGCCGGGTTCGTGCTCGGCCAGGGCCGGGCCCTCAAGAAGCCGTACTTCCCGCCCAGGGTGCTGCGCGCGCCGAAGTAGAGGTCGGTCGCCAGGCGGTTTCCGCGCCCCCGCTCTGCCGCCGCCGGCCACAGCCAGTCGACGATTTCCTCGAAATGCCGGGTAGTTGACGGCTTTGGTCGGATTTATCCCCGTCGAGTCTCAATTGGGCTGCGCCGGCCGCCCTTTTCGTGGCTTTGCGTACGTTCATCTGCGTACCGTGTTTGCGTAAGATCCGCACCCTCGGGATCACATGCCGGCCGTCAGCGCCAGCTCACGCGATCGCCGCCGGCTCGGCCGTGACCAATACGGCGAGCACGGTGAACCTGACCTGCAACAAGGGCGCAACCGTGAGCGTTGCCCTGAACAACGGTGCGAACGCCACCGGGACGCAGAAGCGCCTGCGCGCCGGGGCGACCACGAACTACATCAGCTACAACCTGTCACGGCCCAACGTCCTGGTCGACGGCGGGCCGAACACCTGCCCGGCGCTGCCCGGAACCGAGTGGAACGCGGCGAACACGGTGATCGCGACGAGCCTGTTCGCGACTACCGGGGGCCCGAAGCCGATCCCCATCTGCATCTCTGTGCCGGCAGCGCAGTATCCGCAGGCCGGGACCTACACCGACATCGTCACGGCGACCCTGACCGTGACGTAGTGCATCCCGCGGGAGGATCGACGAAGGTCTTTGCGTCCGCGGGAAGTTTCCTTTTACCGATAGCGGGGCTTGGCGGGGGCCATGAAAGCTTGGATCGGCGCGATGGCGCTGCTGTTCTCGATCGGACCGGCAGCGGCCCAGAACAACTACACGGTCTCGCCGCTGCGGCTGGAACTGTCGGCCAAGGCTCCGTCGACCGTGCTCCAGGTCACGAACCGCGGCGACGCCGCCGCGACGATGCAGGTGCAGCAGCGCGCGTGGGTCCAGCGCGACGGCCAGGACGAGCAGGACGAGACGCGCGACCTGATCATCAGCCCGGCGATCTTCTCGTTCAAGCCGGGCGAGACGCAGGTGGTCCGGATCGCGCTTCGCGCCTCGCCCGATCGGCAGGTTGAGGGCGCCTATCGCATCCTCGTGAGCGAGATACCGGCGCCGAGCGTCGCGACCGCGCCCGAGGTCCTTTCGTTCCGGATCGCCTTGCGCATGGACCTTCCGCTGTTCGTGGCTGCGCTCGAGCCGGGTCCGCCGTCCCCGACCGTCGAGCTCGAACGCGCCAGCGGGCGGCTGGTGGTTCGCAACGAGGGCCGTTCGCACATCCGTTTCACCGACTTCTCGTTGCAGCAGGCGGGCCGCCAGCTCCACTCGGTGCCCGTCTTCACGGTCCTGCCCGGCAGTTTCATCAGCCTGGAGCTGGCGCCAGGTGATCATGCGGCGACAAGCGCGGGAGCGCGGGCCGAGGCGGACAGCAATGCAGGCCCGATCAGCCTCGACGTCGCGCCGCGCTAGGCGCGGCGCCGCGGCAGCCTTCGCAGTCTCGACCGCCCTTGCGGCTCACGGCGCGGCGGCGCGCCTCCAGTCGCCGGAGCCGCCGCAGGTCGCTGCCGCGCCGGCAGAACTGACCGTCCTGACGATCACGTTCGAAGGCAAGCCTTCGCCCGGAATCGCGTACGCCGTGCGCGAGGGAAACGAACTTCTGCTCGACGTCGATACGCTCGGTCGGCTTGGCCTCGCGTTCGAGGCGTCCGCGACGCGCGTCGTCGACGGCCGCCTCCTCGCGCCCCTCGGCGCCATTCCCGGTCTTCGCTGGAACGTGCTCGAGCGCGAGCAGCGCCTCGACCTGTCGCTCGATCCGAACAGCCGGCCGATGTCGAACTTCCCGTTCGGGCACGCGAGCGCGCCGCGTCCGCTGACACCCGACTGGGGCGGCTACGTGAATTACGGCGTCTACAGCTCGCCGGCACTCGAGGGAACCCGGATCGAAGGGGCAGGCAACACCCTCGGCGGCAGCATCGGGGCATCGGTCTTCGGGCCTCATGGAATCGGCACGACGACCGCGCTGATCAACGCCAAGACGGCCGCGGACGTCAACGGGCCGCGGACCGTGTTCCTGGACACGAGCTGGCGCTGGGACGACCTCGGCAAGCTCCGGACGCTCCAGGTCGGCGATGGAGTCGCGGCGCCGGGCTGGTGGGGCCAGGCGGTCCGATTCGGTGGCGTGCAATTCAGTTCCAACTATTCGCTCCAGCCGGGCTTCGTCACTTACCCGCTGCTGGCCATCGGCGGCCTGGCGACGGTTCCGAGCACCACCGAAGTCCTCGTGAATGACGTCCGCGTCGGCAGCCAGGACGTCCCGGCCGGTCCGTTCAGCATCACCAACATCCCGACGATCACCGGGGCCGGGGACCTGAACCTGGTCGTGCGCGACGCCTTCGGCCAGCAGCGCGTCATCTCGCAGCCGTTCTATATCGCGCAGCAGTTGCTGCAACCCGGCCTCACCGAGTTCTCGATCAGTGCGGGCGCCGAGCGCCTCAACTACGGCATCCGGAACTTCGATTACGGACAGGGCTACGCCTCCGGCTACCTGCGCGCGGGACTCACCCGGAACCTGACCGCCGAAGCGCGCGCCGAGTTCGACCGCGACAACGCCACCGCGGGCGTCGGCGCCGACCTGCTGGTCGGCCAACTGGGCGTGGTGAGCGCGGGCGCTGCGCTCAGTCGGGCAAACGGTGCTTCGGGGGCCAGATACCTGCTGGGATTCGATCGCCAGGGCCGCCTGCTCTCGTTCGGCGCCCGCGCCACGCGCGCAACCTCGGGCTATGCGGAGATCGGCGAGCCTCTCCCGCGCGTCTCGAGCTCCTCCACAGCCTTCTTCCGGGCGCCACTGGGCGACCTCGGAGCGCTGAGCGTCGGCTACACCGGCCAGCGCTACTTCACGGCGCAACCGGTGACCATCTACACGGCGAGCTTCTCGCGGAGCATCGTCGGCAACGCCTACCTGACACTGTCGTTGAGTCGCTTTGCGAGCTCGACCACGCAGACGCAGGCGCTCGCGCTGGTCACCGTTCCGCTCGATCGGCTGACCAGCGCGACGGCGTCCGTCGTGTCGACGAAGAGCGGCGACGACGTCGAGCACCGGGCCGAAGCGCTGCTGCAGCGGTCTCTCCCGGTCGGCGAGGGCTTCGGCTACTACCTGCGCGCGAACACCGACCGGCTCCTCGCGGGCGGCGTCTCGTACGCCGGGCCGTACGGGCGCTACTCGCTGGAGGGCTCCGATGCCGCCGGCACGACAGCGCTGAGGGCCAGCGCGACCGGCGCCATCGCCTGGGTCGGCAGCGACTTCGTCGTCACCCAGTCGATCGAGCAGGGTTTCGCCGTGGTCCGCGTCGCCGACCTCGAGGACGTGCGCGTCCTGCAGGAGAATCAGGAGGTCGGCCGCACGCGCGGCGGCAAGCTGGCCCTGACCCAGATTCCGGCGCTGAGCCCGATCAAGATTGCCGTGGACCCCATCACCGTTCCGATGGAAGTGTCGCTCGACGATGTCACGCGCGAGGTCGTGCTGCTGCCGCGCACCGGCGTGCTGATCGACTTCGGGGCGACGCGGGATCGGACCGCATTGGTCAGGTTGGTCCTGCCCTCGGGACAGCCGGTCCCGGCCGGCGCGATCGTCGCCATTGACGCTCGCGCGGAAGCCTTCCCGGTCGGGTTCGACGGCGAGGCGTTTCTCACCCGGGTGACCGAACGCCAGGGCATCACCGTGCGCTTCAACGGCCTGCTCTGCCGGATCGTCGTGACGCTGGACGCCGGATCGGTGCACTCGAACGTCGGACCCCTGGTCTGCGAGACCAGGCCGGCGGGCGGAGCCAGCCAGTGAAGCGCAGCCTGTTCACGGTCGCCGCGTGCGCCTGCATCCATGCCACCGGCGCGCACGCGGCGCAGTGCAGTGTCGACGCGGTCACGATGAACTTCGGTGCGTACGTCGGTTCGCAGGTGAACGTCGCGCAGAACATCCGCATCACCTGTTCGGCGACCCAGCCGCCGCCCGAGAGGGTCCTCTACGAAGTGCGGCTGAGCCCGGGCCTGGGCAACAGTTACGCGCTGCGCCGCATGCAACGCAGCGGGGTGCCCGTCGACACGCTGCGCTACAACCTCTACCTCGGCTCGGTACCCGCCGTGCTCGACACCAATGTGTGGGGCGACGGCACCGGCGGGACGCGGGTCTGGCAGGGGGGCATGACGCTGTCGAGAGGTCAGCCGACGAGGACGGACACAGGCACCATCGCCGCCGCCGTCCCCGCCGGAACGGTTCCCTCGAGCGGCGCGTACGGCGATACGGTGACAGCCACCATCATCTTTCGCTGAATCGGCCCGGCCGAACCATTCCACCGTAGAGTCCTCCAAACGACTACCGCAAGCCTGCTGCCTGGAAGGAGTCCCGGAAATGTCCTGCAGATCGCTGCTCGCCTTCGCCCTGGCGCTGCTGCTCGCCGCCTGCGCGACGCCTCTGTCGCTGGAGCCAGGAACGTCCATCGACGAGGCGCGCGTGACGCTCGGACGGCCCACGGCCGAACTGAAGCTGCCCGACGGCGGCACGCGGCTGCAGTACTCGGGCCAGCCCAACAACCAGTCCGTGGTGAACGCGGACTTCGATGCGCAGGGCCGCCTGCGGGTCGTCGAACAGATGATGACCGACGAGAGCTTCACGCGCGTGCGGGCCGGCAAGGACACACAGGCGGACGTGCTGCGCGACTTCGGGCGTCCGGCGGACACCTTCCACTACCGCCTGTCGAACGAGACGGCGTTCATGTACCGCTACCTCACGCACGGCAGCTTCCCGGCCGCGATGTTCATCTACTTCGATCCGGCCGGCGTGGTGAAACGCACGGAAACCGGCCTGGATCCATGGTCCATCCGCAATGGCGGCAACCGCAACCATTAGCGGCCCGGGTCAAGCGCCAGCCCGGTGCGGAATCCCTTAGCGGGTTAGACCGAATTTCCCCGGTCGCCGGGCCGCCGGACAATCGCCCGGCTCGATGGACGGCCCGGCAATGAACGACGCGCGCGGCGGCAATTCGCCGCTCTCTCTCCAGGACAAGCTCGATCGCATCTCGCACGATCGCGACGTGCTTGCGCAGTTGCGCGACCTCGCGCGCCGGGGCCTGCACGATGGAGACTCGGTCTGCCATCGTGAGAGCGGCGTCTGCGGGCGCGTGCTGGTGCTGCGCGCAGAACCTGTCCCCTGCTCCGTGGTTCAACTCGACGACGGCCGCCAGGTCCCCTTCGACTCCGGATGGAGTCCGAGCCGCGGGAGTTGACGCCAGCGCGGCACGACAGATGCGCAGCAGTTCCGCCATGGCACAATCCTGCCGCCATGGTGCACGCCTCGGAGTTCACACCGAAGATCCTGATCATCGACTCCCATGGCCAGCCGGTCCGCTGGGCGTTGATGCAACGTGCTGCGCGCTACTACGCAGCCGGCAAGGTGCTGACCGAGCTCGGCGAGAACCTCTTCGGCATGGCCGGCGGCATCCAGGAAGCCACCGGCGCGCGCTCCGAGCTGATCACCAGCTCGATCGTGATGATCCGTGGTCGGCACCGGATTCCGTTCGGCCACGCGCACGTCGGGCTCACCAAGCACCGTCTGTTCGTTCGCGACCGCCACGTGTGCGCGTACTGCGGCGACCACTTCCCCGAGGGCGAACTCACAGTCGAGCACATCCATCCCGTCTCGCGCGGCGGCCGCCACGAGTGGACCAACGTCGTCACCGCCTGCCGATCCTGCAACACGCGCAAGGGCAGCCGTCGCCCGGAGGAAGCGAACATGCCGCTGCTGTACGTGCCGTACGCGGTGTGCCGCAGCGAGGGCTTCATCCTCAGCAATCGCCGGATCCTCGCCGACCAGATGGCATTCCTGCAGACCACCCTGCCGCGCCACTCGCGCTGGGCGCACG
>JBFZCF010000135.1:0-5645 GCA_041308065.1 Burkholderiales bacterium | reverse complement strand
GCGGCCAGCGCAAACGCCGTTGCGGCGAGGGAAAGTCGATGATTCATGGCAGTTCTCCTGGAGTTGGGTGACCGCCCGCTAGCCGGCGCGATCTGCCTGCTTAATCGCGTGGGGGAGCCAATGTCTTACACCCGATGCGATGGCCGGCCGCGACATCCCGCGTATCCGCGTTGAACGGATCGGCGCTGTAAGAAACCGGGTGCGACGACGACGCAGGACGCGGCGCCGCGATGCCCGGTCGCGTCAGGGCCGCTGCGAGGGATCCCAGAAGATCGCGAGCGCCATCGCCGCGGCGACGGCGGCGCGCCGCGTGTCGTCGTGGCCGGCGGGCAGCCACAGGCGCGGGGTCAGGCCGTTCAGCTCGACCGCGCCGACGGCGTGGCCGTCCCGCTCGAACACGTAGCCGATCGGCGTGCCCAGCGGCAACGGCGAGCCCTCGACCGCGTGCACCGAGCGCATCGTCAGCGTGGTGCCGTTGAAGTCGATGCGCCCGCGGCGCTCCGCCTGCAGCGTCTTCGGCACGCCCGCGTCGCGCCCCTCCTGCAGCGTGAAGCGCACGCCGGCGCCCTTGCCCTGCTCGCTGAAGTCGCACTCGTACGCGAGCTTCTTCGGCTCGAAGCCGATGATGCCGACCGTCATCGTCGTCTGGCGCACGGTGCAGCGCGCGAACAGTGGCGCGGCCGTCACGCCGTTCAACGTGTACGTCGCGCGGCCCCGGTCGAACACGGCGAAGTCGCCGAACAGCTCGAGCCGCGTGGCCGAGCGCGCGTACTCGCCGCTGTAGTCGCCCGCGCGGAACGCGCCCTTCTGCCCGGCGCCCATCCCGTCGACGCTGATCGGCTCGGCGCCGCGCAGCGGTTCGGGCAACGCCATGCGCGCGGGCTGGATGGCGCCGCACGCGGCGAGGACGACGGCAGCGACGGCAGTAACGGCGATGCGAAGTGTCGTGCTGTTCTTCATGTTCCGTGTGTCATTCGTAGATCAGGACGCTGGTAACCGCGCTTCGATCGGGGGCCTCGCCGCCCACGATCAGCAGGCGTCCACCGGGCAGGCGCGACACGGTGTGATACGCGCGGGCGACCGCAAGGTTCGCCGTGGGCTGCGGCGCGCGACCGAGCCGGTAGACCTCGCCGGTCGACGTGTAGTCATCGCCCGTGGCCAGGCCACCGAACATCACGAGCCGATCATCGGCGAGCACGGCCCCGGTCGGCAACGCGCGCGCGACGAGCAGTCCGGGCTGCGGGATGAAGCGCAGGGTCGCGGGATCGAACTGCAGCACGTCCGCCGTCGGACGGCCGGCCGCGTCGACGTCCGGGTTGAACTTCTCCCCGCCCGCTATGAGCACCGTGCCGTCGGCGAGCCGGTGGGCGAGGTGCAACGCCAGGGACTCGGCCAGCGGCGCCAGGCGCGGCGTGCCGATGGGCGTGAACTGCTCGGTCCGCGGGTCGAAGATTTCCGCGAGCCAGTAGGCGTCGGCGACGGTGTAGCCGCCGACCAGCAGCACGCGGCCGTCCGCGAGCAGCGTCGCGCTGTGCCACTCGCGCGGGTTCGCCATGCGCGCCGCGACGGGCCGGGCGTTGCGCGTGGCCGGATCCCATAACTCGGCCGAGTCGTCCTCGAAGCCGCCCGCGATCAGCACGCGACCGTCGGCGAGCCGTGTCGCGGTGTGCCCGATCCGGTTGCGGACAGGCACGCCGGCTGGCGTCACCTGGCCCGTACCGACGTCGAGCAGCTCGTACGTGACGCCGCTGGCGATCGTGGTCGCGCCCCCGGCGATCAGCACCTTGCCGTCCGCGAGCACCACCGGACGCGCCATCGCACGGCCGGTCGCCATCGTGCCGACCCGTGCGAAGGACCGCGTCGCCGGATCGAAGCGGTCGATCGAGTTCGAGAAGACGCTCTCGCCGCGCGAGCCGCCGATGATCAGCACGCTGCCATCCGGGAGCTCGGCGGCGGAGTGATGGACGCTCTGGAACGTGCCGGCGTCGACGTGGCGGTCGCGGTGGTCGACCGGCAACGCCAGGGCTCGGCTGGCGACCGCCTGTCCGGGCGCTTCGACGATCAGCCGATAGGTGACATCGCCGTCGAGCGCCGGGGTCGCGACCGCCACCCCGCTCCGCACCGCGCCGATGCCCGGCTCGATGCGGCCGCTGCCGCCGCTGAAGGTCGGTGTCAGGAGCGCCCGCTCGCCCATCGCGTAGGCCGGCTTGTCGGCGCCCAGCGACACGATCGTCGGCGGCCCCGGCTGAGCCGGCGGCGCCGACGGCCCGTCCGAGCCGCCGCCACATGCGGCGAGCAACGCCGCGGCCGCCGCCCACATCCATACCCGGTTTCCCATCGCGATTCCCTGTCGGTTCCCTGCTTCGTGTTTTCGATGCGGCTCGGACGGCCGCCGATGCCGCGCGCACGGCTCATGCTGGCGCCGCTGGCTGCGCCGCCATTCGGTGCGCGGACTCTAGGGAGCAACCCAGGTTGGGGGAATTGCGATTTGTGTAATACCTTTTCGGCATGAGCCGATCGATCGACCTGCGGCAGCTCCGGTACTTCGTCGCGGTGGCGGAAGAACTGAACTTCCGGCGCGCCGCGGAGCGTCTCCACATCACGCAGCCGCCGCTGTCGCGGCAGGTCAGCGAGCTCGAAGCCACGCTGGGCCTGCCGCTGCTCGAGCGCAACACGAGAACGGTGCAACTCACCCCCGCCGGCCAGGCCGCGCTGCAGGAGTTCCGCGCGCTGCTTGCCGAGTTCGATGCAGCGATCGAACGCGTGGCGCACACCGAGGCCGCCCCGAGGCGGCGCCTGCGTCTCGGCATGGTGTACTGGTCCGACCTGACGGGCCTGGCGGCCTTCGAGGAAGCGCTGCTCGCCACGCGCCTCGTCACCGGAGTCGACGTGATTTCACTGGCGAGTCACGAGGCGATGGCCGCACTGAAGCGGGGCGACCTCGACGCGGCGCTCGTCACCGGCCCGCTCGACACCGAGGGCCTGGCGCACCGGACGATCGGCCGGGAACGCCATGCGGCGTTCGTGCCGCAGGCTCACCCGCTCGCCTTGCAAGGGCGCATCTCGCTGCACGACCTGAAGCAGTTGCCGGCCTTCTTCCGTTTTCGCCGCGCGGACAACCCGTTGCTGTACGACCACTTCGCCCGGCAGTACGCGGCCGTCGGCTTCCGCCACCCGCAGGAGGCGCCGGCCATGGGCGCGATGGGCCTGCTGGCCCAGATCGCCGCCGGCCGCGGCGCAACGATCATGCCGCGCGCGATCGCGGCGCGGCCTTACCCGGGTGTCGCGGCGCTCGACCTTGCCGAGGAGATCACGGTCGACCTGCAGCTGGTCGTCGGTGCCCAGATCGACGCGCCGCTGCGCGCGGCGCTGCTCGACCTCGGCGCCCGCCTGGCCGGGCCGCAGGGCGTTGTACCGGCTGCGGTGGCAGCCCGGGGCCGGCGCGCGCGAAAGGCGGCTTCGGGTCACCGGCCACGACGCGCCTGATCCACCCCGCGTAACAGCTACGCAGTTTCACGTTCCTGCCCCGGGGGCGGTCCGGAATCCGCGCGCTCTCACCGCCGCAGTCTTGATGCAAGGCCATGCACCGCACCATTCGCGTGCCATTAATGGCAGTGAACCCACAGACGAAGTGGAGCGGAGACAATGGAAAAAGTCTGGCTGAAGCAGTACCCGGAAGGGATTCCCGCCGAAGTTGACGTCGCGGCCTACAACTCCCTCAAGGAAATCCTCGAGAAGAGCTGTGCCCGCTTCGCCGACCTGCCGGCCTACGGGAACATGGGCGTGTCGATCACCTACCGCGAACTCGACCAGATGAGCCGGGACTTCGCGGCGTACCTGCAGAAGGTGGTCGGCATGAAGAAGGGCGACCGGCTGGCGATCATGCTGCCGAACCTGCTGCAGTACCCGGTCGCGCTGTTCGGCGCGCAGCGGGCAGGCGTGGTGGTGGTCAACACCAACCCGCTCTACACGGCGCGCGAACTCGAGCACCAGTTGAAGGACTCCGGCGCGACGGCGATCGTCGTGCTCGAGAACTTCGCGCACACGCTCGAAGAGGTGCTGCCGCGCACGCCGGTGAAGACCATCATCACCACGCAGATCGGCGACATGTTCCCGGCGTTCAAGCGGATGCTGACCAACCTCGTGGTCAAGCACGTGAAGAAGATGGTGCCCGCGTGGCACCTGGCGCAGACGACCGCGTTCGCCGACGCGCTCGCCGCGGGGCGTGCGCAGGCGCTGGAGGACGTGCCGGTCCGCCTCGACGACCTCGCGTTCCTGCAGTACACCGGCGGCACCACCGGCGTGGCCAAGGGCGCGATGCTGACGCAAGCCAACATGGTCGCGAACCTGCAGCAGGTGGGCGCCTGGATCGCGCGCGACCTGCTCGACGGCAAGGAAACGACGCTGATACCGCTGCCGCTGTATCACGTGTTCGCGCTGACGGCGAACCTCGTTTTCATGAAGATCGGCTCGCACAGCATCCTGGTGACGAACCCGCGCGACATGCCGGCCTTCGTCCACCTGCTGAAGAAGACCCCGATCACCGCGATGATCGGCGTGAACACGCTGTACAACGGGCTGCTGAACGCGCCGGGTTTCGCGGACGTGAACCTGCGCTCGCTGAAGATCTGCGCCGCTGGCGGCATGGCGGTGCAGCGCGCCGTCGCGCACCGCTGGAAGGAGGCGACCGGCGTCCCGCTGATCGAAGGCTACGGCCTGACGGAAACCGCGCCGATCGCGATCTGCAACCCGCTCAGCATCGAGGAGTGGAGCGGCAACATCGGCGTGCCGATCCCGTCGACCGAGGCGGCCATCCTCGACGAGGACGGCTCGATGCTGCCGATCAACGCGGTCGGCGAGATCGCCATCCGCGGCCCGCAGGTCATGAAGGGCTACTGGCACAAGCCCGAGGAGACCGCCAAGGTCTTCACGCGCGAGGGCTGGTTCCGGACCGGCGACATGGGGTTCATGAACGAGCTCGGCCAGTTCAAGATCACCGACCGCAAGAAGGACATGATCATCGTGTCCGGCTTCAAGGTGTTCCCGAACGAGGTCGAGGACGTCGCGATGATGCATCCGGGCGTCATGGAGGTCGCCGCGATCGGCGTGCCGGACGAGAAGTCCGGTGAGGCGGTGAAGATCGTCGTCGTGAAGAAGGACGAGAACCTCACCGAACGCGAGTTGCTCGAGCACTGCCGCCAGCACCTGACCAACTACAAGATGCCGCGCATGGTCGAATTCCGCACCGAGCCGCTGCCGAAGACGAACATCGGCAAGATCCTGCGGCGCGAACTGCGTGCGCCGCCGGTGTCAACGGGCCAGGAGACGACGCCGGCCTGATCGGCGTAGATTGATGGCTTCCGGGCGGGGCCCTGCAGGACCGCCCGTCAACGAAACGGCCCACGCTGCCCGGCGCGGGCCGTTTCACATCCGGCTGGGTGGTCCCGCCGCCCTCACTCCCCGACCGAGATTTCGAACCCCGCCGCGCGCAGCCGCGGCACCAGCGCTGCGCCGAGCGCGGTGGCCGGCGTCAGCACGCCGCCGCGGCCTGGCGCGCCCGGCAGCTTGTCGCCGTCGAATGCCAGCGCGAGCCCGGACTCGCACAGGATCCGCAGCGTCGCGCGGTTGCCCGGGTCGCCGCGGTA
>JBFZCF010000134.1:0-5669 GCA_041308065.1 Burkholderiales bacterium | reverse complement strand
GTCGGGCTCCTGGTCGAAGTCAGCCAGCGCTGAATGACCGCACCGGCGATCACCGACCGACGACGGCTTCACTGGCACGCGCCGGAGAAGGGCAGCGCGCCGGCCTTCGCTCTGTCGCTCTTCGCGCACGCGCTGCTGTTCTTCGCGATCGCGTTCGTCGTGCGCTGGAAGACCGAGCCGGCGGGCACCGTCAGCGCCGAACTGTGGTCGGGCTTCCCCGCGGCGGCGCCGGCGGCCGCCCCGGCGCCAGCGCCGGCCCCTGTACCGGCCCCTGTTCCGGCGCCGATCGTCGAACCCGCGCCGCCACCCCCGCCGCCGAAGGTCGAACCGAGGCCGGAACCCGAGCCCGAGCGCAAGGCCGACATCGTCGTCGAGCAGAAGAAGAAGCCGGAGCCGCCGAAGAAGGTCGAGCCGCCGAAGCCCGATCCGAAGAAGGTGGAAGCGGAGAAGCGCGCGGCCGCGAAAGCCGAGGCCGCGAAGGTCGAAGCGGCCAAAGCGGAAGCCGCGAAGGCGGCGGCAGCGAAGGCCGAGGCGGCGCAGGCCCGCGTCGCCCAGCAGCGGCGCGAGCAGGAACTGCAGCGGATCGCCGCAGCCGCGGGTGGCCCGGCGGGCAGCACGGGAACCGGCGCCGGCACCAGCGCCACGGGCGTGACCAGCGGCGGCGGCATGCCGCGCGGCTACGAAGGCCAGGTCGTCGGCTGCATCCGGCCCCACATCGTCTTCAACGTCCCCGACGGCGTGAAGCCGAAGCAGCACGTCGCCGAGTTCGAGGTGCAGCTGCTGCCGACGGGCGAGCAGGCGACGGCGCCCAGGTTGCTGAAGGCGAGCGGACTGGCCTCGTTCGACCAGGCGGTCGAGCGCGCCATCCGCCGCTGCGATCCCTTCCCGCGACCGGGGGAGGGCGCGATGCCGCGCAACCTGCGGCTGGCCTTCGACCCGGTCGACACGCGTTGAAGGCTTTTCCCGTACGGCGTAACCCCATCATCCGTCGTCGCGCGTTTAAGTCAGCGCCGAGGGAGAATCGCATCATCCCGCTGTCTATACTCGACCCCCGATGACGGAAACCACCATCGATCGACCGTCTGCCGCGCGCCGTTCCATCTGCGCGGCGCTCGTCTCCCTCCCCGCCGTGTCCCTCGCGCAGTTGCGCGTGGAGATCACGGGCGTCGGCAGCCAGCAGTTCCCGATCGCGATCGCGAACTTCGCGCGCGACGGGCAGGTGCCGGTGGAGATCGAATCCGTGGTGCGCGCCGACCTCGCCCGCAGCGGCCTGTTCCGCATCGTCGATGCCGGTTCCGCGGCGATTCCCGAGAACGCCGCGGTGTCGCTGCCCGACTGGAAGGCGCGCGGCGCCGATGCGCTCACGATCGGCAGCGTGTCGCGCCTGGCCGACGGCCGCTTCGACGTCCGCTTCCGCCTGCTCGACACGATCCGGGGCGGCCAGCTCGACGGGCTGTCGTACGTGAGCCCGGCGTCCGACCTGCGCCTGACGGCACACCGCATCGCCGATCGCATCTACGAGAAGCTCACCGGCGAGCGCGGCGTGTTCGCAACCCGCATTGCGTACGTGGTGCAGACCTCCCGCAACGCGTGGGAACTGCACATCGCCGACGCCGACGGCGCCAATCCGCAGTCGGCCCTGCGCTCGCGCGAGCCGATCATCTCGCCGGCGTGGGCGCCCGATGGCTCGCGGCTCGCCTACGTGTCGTTCGAGACCGGCAAGCCCGTCGTCTACGTGCACACGGTGGCGACCGGCGCCCGCAAGGCGGTCGCGAACTTCCGCGGCTCCAACAGCGCGCCGGCCTGGTCGCCCGACGGCAAGACGCTCGCGGTCACGCTGACGCGCGAAGGCAACTCGCAGGTGTTCCTGATGAACGCCGACGGCGGCAACGTGCGCCGCCTGACCACCTCGAGCGGCATCGACACCGAGCCGAGCTTCAGTCCCGACGGCCAGTCGATCTACTTCACGTCGGACCGCGGCGGCGGCCCGCAGGTCTACCGGATGCCGGCGGCGGGCGGCGGCGCGCAGCGCGTCACGTTCAACGGCGACTACAACATCAGCCCGCGCCTGAGTCCCGACGGCAAGCTGCTGGCGTATGTCGGACGCCGCGGCGGCCAGTTCAAGGTGCACGTGCTCGACCTCGCGAGCGGGCAGGAGACGCCGGTCACCGACACCGTGCGCGACGAATCACCGAGCTTTGCCCCGAACGGACGCATGCTGCTGTATGCGACCGAAGTCAACGGGCGCGGCATCCTGGCCTCCGCTTCTGTCGACGGCCGCGCCCGCGCGCGGCTGTCGGGACCGAGCGGAGATATCCGGGAGCCGACCTGGGGCCCGTTCATCAAGTAGGTCAGTCAGGAGGAACGCATGAACATGCAACGCTTCGCACGCGCCGTCATGGCGGGCACGGTCTTCGCCTTCGTTCTCGCAGGCTGCTCGTCGGTCAATCTCGACGAGCAGAAGCCGGCGCCGATCACGGATGCGTCCGCGGGCGGCCAGTCGGCGGGTGCGGGAACGGACCCGCGCGCCGTGGCGCCGGTGGACGCGCAGTCCGCGCGCGGCGTCGACCCGTTCAACGACCCGGCGAGCCCGCTCTACAAGAAGAGCGTGTTCTTCGACTTCGACAGCTTCGTCGTCAAGAGCGAGTTCCAGCCGGTTGTCGAAGCGCACGGCAAGTACCTGGCGTCGACGAAGAACCGACGCATCGTGATCGAAGGCCACACTGACGAGCGCGGCGGCCGCGAGTACAACCTCGCGCTCGGCCAGAAGCGCGCCGAGGCGGTCAAGCAGCGGCTGATGCTGCTCGGCGCGACCGACTCGCAGATCGAGACCGTGAGCTTCGGCAAGGAAAAGCCAAGGGCGGTGGGCTCGAACGAAGAGGCCTGGGCGCAGAACCGGCGGGCGGACATCGTTTACAAGTAGCGCCGCTCGTGTACGCGAGCCTTCGGCTCGCACGTGCACTCGCGGCGATTAGTTGGAGGGACGAGCTTCGGAGCGGCCGGGCGCTCGTCCCTTTGCAAAGGCAACGAGAGGCGACCGCCGTGCGGTCGCCTCGTCGCATCTGGAGGGAGCCATGCGTTTACGAGCACTTGCAGCGGCGTTGGTGATGCTGATCGCGCTGCCTGCCCACGCCCAACTCTTCGGCGGGGACGACGAGGCACGCAAGGCAATCCTGCAGATCCGCGAGCAGATCAAGGTGCTGCAGCAGCGCGAAACCGAAATGACCGCGCGGCTGGATCGGATGGAGAGCGCGCAGCGCAACCAGCTCGAACTCGTGAACCAGCTCGAGTTGCTGCGCCAGGAGAACGCGCGCCTGCGCGGGCAGGTCGAGACCCTCTCCAACGAAGTCGCCACGCTGCAGAAGCGCAATCGCGACCTGTACACCGACCTCGATGCGCGGCTGAAGAAGATGGAGCCGCAGAGCGTCACCGTGGACGGACGCTCCGCGGCCGTCGACCGGGCCGAGCTCGCCGCCTACGAAACTCCGCTCGCGCAGTTCCGCGCCGGTGACTTCAAGGGCTCGCTGCCGGGCTTCCAGCAGTTCGTCGCGCGGTATCCCGCTTCCGCCTACGCGCCGGCCGCGCAGTACTGGATCGGCAGCGCGCATTACGCGATCAAGGACTACAAGTCCGCGATCGCCGCGCACCGCACGCTGGTGGAGCGCTATGCCGACTCGCCGCGGGTGCCCGACGCGCTGCTTTCGATCGCCGAAAGCCAGGTGCAGCTCGGCGACCGCAAGTCGGCGAACGCGACGCTGAACCGGGTCATCAAGGAGTTCCCGGAAACCGAGGCCGCCAAGATCGCGCGCGACCGGTTGCCTGGCACCCGCTAGCGTGGCGCTTGACCGGATGGGTGTTCCGTGGAAAGGTCTTGGAGTCTGGAGCATCCAGGCGGGTTGAAGGACTTTGCCTCGCAGTTTGGGAGCGAGCGAGAGGTGGCGCCCACGACGTTTGACGCATCCAATCGATGGGCCGGTCTGCCTGATCGTCGGCCCGGATGGCAGACAGCCGGACCTGCACTTCCGATAGCGAAGACTCCTGCAGATGCCCACCATCGAAATCCGGACTGACCAGCGGCGCCTGCTTGTCGACGGCAAGGCGGTCGAGCTCGGCAGTCGTGCGTTCGATCTGCTGCAGGCTCTGGCCGAGCGCCGCGACCGGGTCGTGGGCAAGAACGAGCTGCTCGACCTCGTCTGGCCCTCGATGATCGTCGAGGAGAACAACCTGCAGGTGCACGTGAGCGCCCTGCGCAAGGTGCTCGGCCCGAGTGCCATCGCGACCATTCCCGGCCGCGGGTACCGCTTGACGCTCGACGTGGCGCTCCAGGGGGCGACTGCCTCCACGGCGCCAGCCGGGCCTGCGGCGCCGGGTCCCGCAGCATCCGCCGGGCGCGGGAACGTCCCGCTGGTCGTCGAGGCGCCGATCGGTCGCGAAGTCGAGCTTGCGACACTCCGTTCCCTGATCGGCAAGCATCGGCTGCTTTCGATCGTGGGCGCAGGGGGCATCGGCAAGACCACCGTGGCGCTCGCGCTCGCCGACGCACTGCGCGCCGGCTTCGCCGATGGCGTGTGGTGGATCGAACTGGCGGCAATCACGGATGGAATGCTCGTCCCGGAGGCGGTTGCGCGCGGGCTTGGCATCGGGCTCGCACCCGGCGGCTCGCCGGTGGCGGCGCTCGCCTTGGCGATCGAGGACATGAATGCACTCATCGTGCTCGACAACTGCGAGCACCTGGTCGAATCCGTGTCCACGCTCGTCGACGCGGTGCTCCACCGCGTGCCGACGGTCCGGATCGCGGTCACCTCGCAGGAGCCGCTGCGCGTGCCGTATGAGCACGTGTTCCGGCTGCAGCCGCTCACGACGCCGCCTGCCGACGCGCCGTTGACCCCGGCGCTCGCGAGCGGGTTCGCGGCGATCGCGCTTTTCTGCGAGCGTGCGACGGCAGTCGACCGGCGCTTTCACTTGTCGGCCGCCAACGTCGGCGGGGTCGCCGACATCTGCCGTCGCCTGGACGGCATTCCGTTGGCGATCGAACTGGCCGCGGCGCGCGTGCCGATGATGGGCGTCGAAGCGCTGCAGCAGCGGCTGGACGAACGCTTCCGCGTCCTCACCGCCGGCGCGCGCACCGTGCTGCGTCGTCATCAGACCCTGCGAGCGACGCTCGAATGGAGCCACGGCCTGCTGTCGGCCGATGAGCAGGCGGTGTTCCGGCGCCTCGGCGTCTTCTCCGGCGGCGCTTCTCTCGCGATGGTGCAGACCGTCGCCCGCGACGGGGCGCTCGATGAATGGGCCGTGCTGTCCGCGCTCGGCACGTTGGTCGACAAGTCGCTCGTAGTTGCCGACGGCGGGGATGCGCCACGGTATCGGCTGCTCGAGACGGCCCGCGCGTATGCGCTCGAGCAGCTCGCGGAAGCAGGCGAAACGGCCGCCTGGATCCGCCGTCACGCGTGTGCGATCCTCGACATGCTGACCACTCGGACGGCGAACATCTGGTTGAGAGACCGGATCCCGGACCTGGCGGTCGAGCTGGACAACGTTCGGACGGCAATCGAATGGGCACTGAGCGACCAAGGCGACCTTGCCTTGGCGGTCGCGCTCGTCGCGCACGCGTTTCCAGTGTGGCGGGTCAGTGTCAGCCAGGCCGAGGGTCTGAGGCTGGCAAAGGCGGC
>JBFZCF010000133.1:0-5811 GCA_041308065.1 Burkholderiales bacterium | reverse complement strand
GCTGCACACGCAGCGGCTCGGGCGCAAGGTGCAGCTCGTCGGCGACGACGTCTTCGTCACGAACACGAAGATCCTGCGCGAGGCCATCGCCCGCGGCACGCGCCACGCAGATCAAGACCGGCTCGCTGTGCCGCTCCGATCGAATCGCCAAGTACAACCAGCTGCTGCGCATCGAGGCCGAGCTCGGCGCCGACGCCTCCTATGCCGGCCGTGCGGCCTTCCCGGTGCCGCTGCCGGCGGCGCGGGGCTGAGCTGGCCGATGACCGCGCGCATCGTGGCCGTGCTGCTCATCGCGGCCCTGGTGGCGCTGCAGTACCGACTGTGGATCTCGCCCAACGGCATGCGCGACCTGTGGCGTACCGAGGCGGCCATCGAGGGCCAGGCCGCCGAGAACGCCCGCCTGAGCGAGCGCAACCGGCGGCTTGCCGCCGAGGTGAACGATCTGAAGGAGGGACGCGCCGCCATCGAGGAGCGCGCCCGCACCGATCTCGGCATGATCGGCGCCGACGAGACGTTCTTCCAGGTGATGCCGGCGGCCCCGGGGACCGAGCCCGAACCCGAGCAGGAGGAGCGGCGCACCGCCGAGGCCGCGCCGCAATGAGCCGGGGCGAGCGACGCTGGGCGGTCGTCGCGGCAGCCGGGCGCGGCGAGCGCTTCGGGCGCCCGCAGCCCAAGCAATACTCCGCGCTGCTTGGCCGGCCCGTCCTGTCGTGGGCGCTTCGCGCGCTGCTCGACGAACCTTCGATCACGTCCATCATCGTCGCGCTCGCGCCGGGCGACCGCCGCTTCGCGCGGCTGCCGGAGTCACGCGAGGCGCGCTTGCGAACCTGCGCGGGTGGCGCGCGGCGCGAGTTGTCGGTGGCGAACGCGCTCGAGGCGCTCGAGGGCGAGGCGCGCGACGAGGACTGGGTGCTGGTCCACGATGCCGCGCGTCCCTGCCTGCGGCGCTCGGACGTGCGGGCACTGATCGCGGGCGTGGGTGACGACCCGGTCGGCGGCCTGCTCGCCGTGCCACTCGGCGACACGCTCAAGGCCGCGGCCGCCGACGGGCGCAGCGAGCGCACCGTGCCGCGCGAGGGCCTGTGGCGGGCGCTGACGCCGCAGATGTTCCGCTACGGCGTGCTCCGCCGTGCGCTCGCGCTGTGCCTCGACCGCGAGCGCAGCATCACCGACGAGGCCGCCGCGGTCGAACTGCTCGGGCTGCGGCCGCGCCTGGTGCGCGGGCGCGCCGACAACCTCAAGGTCACGCACCCGGAGGATCTCGCCCTGGCCGGCGCCATCCTGGGCGCGGCGAGCCGTCGATGAGGATCGGGTTCGGTTTCGACGTGCACGCTTTCGAGGCGGGCGACCACGTCACGCTCGGAGGCGTGCGCATCCCGTTCACCCAGGGCATCAAGGCGCATTCCGACGGCGACGTGCTTCTGCATGCGCTGTGCGACGCGCTGCTCGGGGCAATGGCCCTGGGCGACATCGGCCAGCACTTCCCCGACAACGACCCGCGCTGGAAGGGCGCCGACAGCCGGACCTTCCTGCGCCACTGCACGCGCCTCCTGCGCGAGAACGGTTACCGACTCGTCAACGCCGACCTCACGCTGCTGGCCGAGGCGCCGCGGCTCGGGCCGCACCGTGCGCAGATGCGCGCCAACCTCGCGAGCGACCTCGAGACCACCCCGGACCGCATCAACGTCAAGGCGACCACCTGCGAGGGTCTGGGTTCGATCGGACGCGGCGAGGGCCTCGCCTGTCACGCTGTCGTGCTGCTCGCGCACCAGGTCGTGCGCGCGAATTCGTGAGCACCACGGATCCGGCTGCCCAGGTCGGTGCGCCCGCCGATCCGACCCCGCTGCAGGTGCCGACCGCCCACGGCGTGCCGCCGGTCCGCGGGCGGTTGCGCGCGACACCGGAGGATTTCAGCGTGGATGAAATCCTCGGCTTCGAGCCGGACGGGGCAGGCTCCCATGTGCTGCTGACGGTCGAGAAGCGCGGCGCGAACACCGGCTGGGTCGCCGCGCAGCTGGCACGGACGACGGGCGTCGCGGCGCGTGATGTCGGCTGGTCCGGGCACAAGGACCGCAACGCCGTCACACGACAGGCCTACACGCTGCCGTGGCCCGCCTCGTCGTCGCTCGAGCCCTGCCTCGAACTCGCCGGCGAAGGCTATCGTGTCGTGGCGGCGAGCCGACATGGCCGCAAGCTGCGGCCGGGCTCCCACCGTGCCAACCGCTTTACGCTGCGGGTGCGCGACATCGAAGGCGACGCCGCGGCCCTGCAGACCCGCCTCTCGCTCATCGCGCAGCAGGGTGTGCCGAACTACTTCGGGCCGCAACGGTTCGGCCGCCAGGGCAGTAACCTCGCTCGCGCGCGGCAATGGGCCGGGGGCGGCGCGGCGCCCCGGGACCGTGGCGCGCGCGCGTTCGCGCTTTCGGCGGGACGCAGCGCCGCCTTCAACGCCGTGCTCGCCGCGCGCGTGCATCAGGGCTGCTGGAATCGTCTGTTGCCGGGTGAGGCCGTCCTGCTCGACGGCCGGCGCAGCTTCTTTCCCGCGGCGCAGATCGACGACGTGCTCGCGGCGCGCTGCGAGGCCATGGACGTGCACCCGAGCGGCCCGCTGTGGGGTCGGGGTACCTCGCCGGCGACGGGCGAGGCGCTCGCCGTCGAGGCCGCGGTGGTGGCGAACGAGCCGGAGCTCTGCGCGCTGCTCGAGTCGCAGGGCCTCGAGCAGGAGCGGCGCAGTCTGCGGCTGCCGGTGCGGGGCCTCGCGTGGTCGTCCGACGGCGACGGACTCGTGCTGGCGTTCGAACTGCCGCGCGGCGCCTTCGCCACGGCGGTGCTGCACGAGATCCTCCGCGACGCGTGGGCCGACGCCGAGGGCGGCGAAGACTAGCGAAGTCCGGACGACGTCCGGGCGACGGACTAGCGCCGGGGCTGACCGTGGCTGCCGCGCCGCGCGCCGCCGGGGGCGAGGAGCACGTACACGGCGCCGGTGCCGCCGTCCACCGGACGGGCCGAAGCAAACGCGACGACATCCTCCATGCGCCGCAACCAGTGGTTCACGACGTGCTTCAGCACCGGCCCGCGAGGCCCCGAGCCGCGGCCCTTGCCGTGCACGACGCGCACGCAGCCGAGGCCGCGGCCAACCGACTCGGCTATGAACAGGCGCAGCGCCTCGTGTGCCGCGTGGCGGCCGAGCCCGTGCAGGTCGGTCTCTGCGGCCACGGCGAACTGGCCGCGGCGCAACCGCCGAAGTACCTCCTCGCGGATCCACGGTCGACGGAACGACAACTCCTCGCCCGTGTCGAGCGCCGCCGGGTCGTCCGGCGGCAGCAGGCTCTCGAGCAGCACCTGGCGTTGATCGGCCCGTGCGAACTGTGCGACGGGGGGCGCGGGCGGCGCTGCGACACGCTCGCGCGGCGGCAGCGGCCGCACGCCGTTCATCGCCTCCTCGAAGGCGCGCTGATCCTCGTCGGTCATGGGTGGCACCTCCGTGCGTTCGCTTCCGGCGGCTGCGCGGATTCCAGTATAGTTCGGCGCGTTTCGCCCCGGTCGCATCCCCCCCTTGAGAATCCTGGTCAGCAACGACGACGGCTACCGCGCCGAGGGCTTGCAGCGCCTCGCGGATGCGCTGCGCCCGCTGGCGAAGGTTACGGTGGTGGCGCCTGACCGCAATCGCAGCGGCGCGAGCAACTCGCTGACCCTCGACGTGCCGCTGCGGGTCTCGCCCTACGGCGAGGACATGTACTACGTGACCGGCACGCCGACCGACTGCGTGCACCTGGCGATCTCGGGGTACTTCGACTTCCAGCACGACATGGTGGTCTCGGGGATCAACGACGGCGCCAACCTCGGCGACGACGTGCTGTACTCGGGCACCGTCGCCGCGGCGATCGAGGGCCGCTTCCTCGGCCTGCCGACGATGGCGGTCTCGCTGGTGATTCGCGACGGCGGCCATTTCGCGACCGCGGCACGCGTGGCGAGCGAGCTCGTCATGCGGCTGATGCGCACCCCGTTGCATGCCTCGATGATCCTGAACGTCAACGTGCCGGACGTGCCATACGAGCAGCTCGGCGGCTTTCGCGTCACGCGGCTCGGGCACCGGCACCGCTCGGAATCGGTGCTGCGGGCGTCCGACCCGCGCGGGCGCCCCGTGTACTGGGTGGGTCCCGCCGGCGAGGGCGCCGACGCGGGCGAGGGCACCGACTTTGCCGCAATTGCGGAGGACTGTGTCTCCGTGACACCCCTGCAGGTGGACCTCACGCGGCACTCCGCGCTGGCGGACGTCGGCGAGTGGTTGCGCGGCCGCGCGCCCTGACCGCTGCCGACGCGATGACCAGGCCGCCCCTCACCGGCATCGGGATGACCTCGGCGCGGACCCGCGACCGGCTGATCACCCGCCTGCGCGAGCAGGGCATCGCGAGCGCGCCGGTGCTCGAGCGCATCCGCAGCGTGCCGCGGCACGTGTTCGTGGACGAGGCGCTGGCGAGCCGGGCGTACGAGGACACCGCGCTGCCGATCGGCCACGGCCAGACCATCTCGCAGCCCTACGTCGTGGCGCGCATGACCGAGGCGCTGCTCGAGGGCACGCCGCCCCGCAAGGTGCTGGAGGTCGGTACGGGCTGCGGCTACCAGACCGCCGTGCTCGCACCGCTGGTGGCGACCATCTACAGCGTGGAACGCATCGCGGTCCTGCAACAGCGCGCGCGACGCGTGATGCGCGACCTGCGCATCACCAACGTATTCATGCGCCACGGCGACGGCTTCGAGGGCTGGCCGCCGTATGCGCCCTACGATGGCATCCTGGTGGCAGCCGCGGCGCTCGCGGTGCCCGCGGCGCTGCTCGAGCAGCTCGGCAACGGTGGACGGCTGGTCATGCCCGTCGGGCCCGAGCGCGATCAGCAGCTCGTGCGCATCACGCGCCGCGGCGAGCACTTCGAGCGCGAGGTGCTCGGTCCCGCGATCTTCGTGCCGCTGCTGCAGGGACTGGTTTGAGGTCCCCCCGCACCTATTCGACCAGCAGCGCGGCCGCGACCCGGCGTTCCTCGGCCACCAGCACGTTGTACGTCCGGCAGGCGGCGCCCGTGTCCATCACCTCGAAGCCGATGCGCGCGGCATGCAGCGCGGCGAACACCGCCGGCGCGGGGAAGACCTGCCGCGCGCCGGTCCCGATCAGCAGGACTTCCGGCATGAGCGCGACGACCGGCTCGAGGTCGGCGGCTTCGAGCTCCGCAATGTGCCTCGGCCGCCACGGCTCGATGAGGTCCGTGGCCGTGACGATCACGCTCGTCGCGATGTCGCGATCGCCGATGCGGATCCGCCCCGGCGCGTATGCACGCACCACGTGCGCCCCGCCCGCGCGATCGAGGTTGAATTTCATTCGGTTACCTTACGCGAAGGGCGCCGACGCGGTCACTGGGCCTGGCTTGCTTCGAGCCATCGGCCGGGCGCCCGCGCCGGGCGTCCCGCAGTGATGTCGCCCCACAAGCGGTTGCGCGTCGCACTGCCCTGGACGGGCGTTGGGCCGGTTCGAGAGGGCTCCGGCCCGGCACGGTTGCCGGCCGCCGAATGGCTGTTGGCACGCGCGCAGCGAGCAAGCACCGACCGACCGTGGCGCGAGTGGTTGCTGGCGGACGCGACGGAGGACGCGGGCCTGCTGGAGCGGTTTCCCGCAGGCCCCTGCCTCGTTGCGGCCTGGACAGGCAGGCCGCGCGTGGGACGCTGGGCCTGCGCCGCGCCGGTGCACCTGCTCACCGCGCTCGACCACCTGCGGCTCGCCGCGCCGGTGCCGCTGCCGCTGGAGCTCGAGGAGTCGGCGGC
>JBFZCF010000132.1:0-5763 GCA_041308065.1 Burkholderiales bacterium | reverse complement strand
CGTGGTAGCCGTCCTTGATCACGGTGATGTCGATGTTCAGGACGTCGCCGTTCTTCAGGACGCGGTCGCCCGGAATGCCGTGGCAGACCTGGTGGTTGACCGAGGTGCAGATCGACTTCGGGAACGGGCGGTAGCCCGGCGGGGCGTAGTTCAGGGGGGCCGGAACCGTGCCCTGCACGCCGACCATGTAGTCGTGGCTCAGCCGGTCCAGTTCGCCGGTGGTGATTCCGGCCCGGACGTGGGGAGTGATGAAATCGAGCACTTCGGCCGCCAGGCGGCCGGCCAGGCGCATGCCCTCGATGTCCGCGGGAGTTTTGATGACGATGGGCATGATGGGGGCCGGGGCCTCGGTTGAGTGCAGCGCGCAAAGGTGGCTATAATATCGGGCTGTCTCGGCGCTTGAAAATCAAGCACTTGGGAAAACGTTGCGGCCCCGGAAGCAGGATCGTCCGGTGCGGCTCCGGTTTCAGCCCGGGTCGAGGCAGAAATCGCGCGCGGCGCCACCAAGGTGCGGGGTCAGGTGACTTCGCCTCGGCGCATGCGCAGGACCCAACCTTGGAGAGGTAAGTCATGTCCGTGACCATGCGTGAGATGCTGGAGGCCGGCGTTCATTTCGGCCACCAGACCCGTTTCTGGAACCCGAAGATGGCGCCGTTCATCTTCGGTCACCGCAACAAGATCCACATCATCAACCTCGAGCGCACCCTGGACCAGTTCCAGGCGGCGACGAAGTTCGTGCGCCAGCTGACCTCGAACCGCGGCACCATCCTCATGGTCGGCACCAAGCGCCAGGCGCGCGACACGATCGTCGAGGAAGCGAAACGCTGCGGCATGCCGTTCGTCGACCAGCGCTGGCTGGGCGGCATGCTGACGAACTTCAAGACCGTCAAGGTCTCGATCAAGCGCCTGAAGGAGATGGAGCAGATCCTCGCCGAGAGCGGCACAGAGCGCATGACCAAGAAGGAAGCGCTCGACTTCCATCGCGAAGTCGAGAAGCTCAACAAGTCGATCGGCGGCATCAAGGACATGAACGCGCTGCCCGACGCGCTGTTCGTGATCGACGTCGGCTATCACAAGATCGCGATCCAGGAAGCCGCCAAGCTCGGCATTCCGGTGGTCGCCATCGTCGACACCAACCACTCCCCCGAGAACATCGCCTACGTGATTCCGGGCAATGACGACTCCAGCCGCGCGGTCCGCCTGTACGCGCGCGGGATCGCCGACGCGGTGCTCGAGGGCAAGGCCGCCGCGCTGGCCGGCGTGGTCCAGGCGGTCACCGGCGGCGACGAGGAGTTCGTCGAAGTCAGCGAAGGGCAGGAGTAAGCCCGGCGCGCGCCGCCGGACCGCAAGCAAGGGGCGCGAGCCCCTTTTTTGCACGGACCGGACCGTGGCCCGAAGTCGGGGCCCGAGATCAACGACACCAGCAACGAGAGAACAGCGGGAGCAGTCAATGGCGGAAATCACCGCATCGATGGTGAAGGAACTGCGCGAGAAGACCGACGCGCCGATGATGGAGTGCAAGAAGGCGCTGGCCGAGGCCGGCGGCGACATGGCCAAGGCCGAGGAGATCCTGCGGGTCAAGCTCGGCAACAAGGCGACCAAGGCGGCTTCGCGGATCGCGGCCGAAGGCGTGGTGGCGATCAACATCGACGCAGGCGGCAAGACCGGCGCGATCGTCGAGGTCAACTCCGAGACCGACTTCGTCGCCAAGAACGACGACTTCATCCGGTTCGCGAAGGACCTCGCGGCGCTCGTTGTCGCCAGCAACCCGGGCGACGTCGCCGCGCTGTCGGCGATGCCGCTCGGCGATGGCACGGTCGAGACGACGCGCACCGCGTTGATCGGCAAGATCGGCGAGAACCTCAACGTGCGTCGCTTCGCCCGCCTGCAGGCGAAGGGCGCGCTGGCCCACTACGTGCACGGTGGCAGCAAGATCGGCGTCCTGCTCGACTTCACGGGCGGGAATGCGGAACTGGGCCGCGACATCGCGATGCACATCGCCGCGTCCAAGCCGAAGGCGCTCGACGCCACCGGCGTGCCCGCCGACCTGCTCGAGACCGAGCGGCGCATCGCGGTCGAGAAGGCGCGCGAGGCGGGCAAGCCGGAAGCGATGCTGGACAAGATCGCCGAGGGCACGGTTCAGAAGTACCTGAAGGAAGTGACGCTGCTGGGCCAGGTGTTCGTCAAGGCCGAGGACGGCAAGCAGACGATAGAGCAGCTGCTGAAGGCGAAGGGCGCGAGCGTCAACGACTTCGCGCTGTTCGTGGTGGGCGAGGGCATCGAGAAGAAGCAGAGCGACTTCGCCGCCGAAGTGGCCGCCGCGGCCGCGACGCGCGGCTGATTTCCGCGCGAGCGGAGGAGAGCCGATGACTGCAGCGAGCGGTGCCGCCTATCGGCGGGTCCTGCTGAAACTGTCGGGCGAGGCCCTGATGGGCGACGACGCTTTCGGCATCAACCGGGCGACGGTCGAGTCGATGGTCACCGACATCGACGAAGTGGTCCGCCTCGGCGTGGAAGTCGCCATCGTCATCGGCGGCGGCAACATCTTCCGTGGCGTCGCGCTCGGCGCCGCGGGGATGGATCGCGCCACCGCCGACTACATGGGCATGATGGCGACCATCATGAACGCGATGGCGCTGCAGGATGCGATGCGCCGCGCGGGCGTCGAGGCGCGGGTGCAGTCGGCGCTCAACATCGAGCAGGTGGTGGAGCCGTACATCCGGCCGAAGGCGCTGCGCTACCTCGAGGAGGGGCGCGTCGTCATCTTCGCCGCCGGGACCGGCAATCCGTTCTTCACGACCGACACGGCTGCCGCGCTGCGCGGCTCCGAGGTCGGCGCCGAGATCGTGCTGAAGGCGACCAAGGTGGACGGTGTGTACTCCGCCGATCCCAGGAAGGATCCGGACGCGACCCGCTACTCGACGATCACCTTCGACGAGGCGCTCGCGCGCAACCTGCAGATCATGGACGCCACCGCGTTCGCGCTGTGCCGCGCCCAGCGGCTGCCGATCAAGGTATTCAACATCACGAAGCCGGGCGCGCTGAAGCGCGTGGTGATGGGCGAGGACGAAGGCACCCTCGTCCACGTATGACGGTCTCGCCTGCAAGGAGACAAGAGTGAACATCGCAGAGATCCAGAAGACGACCGAGCAGAAGATGCAGAAGTCGTTGGAGGCGCTGAAGCACGACTACGCCAAGGTGCGCACCGGACGGGCCCACGTCGGCCTGCTGGACCACATCACCGTCGACTACTACGGCTCGATGGTCCCGCTGTCGCAGGTGGCGCAGGTCGGCCTCGGCGACGCCCGCACGATCAACGTGCAGCCGTGGGAGAAGAAGATGGTGCCGGTCGTCGAGAAGGCGATCCGCGACTCCGACCTCGGCCTGAATCCGGCCACCAGCGGCGACGTCGTGCGCGTGCCGATGCCGCCGCTGACCGAGCAGCGCCGCAAGGAACTGGTCAAGGTCGTGAAGCACGAAGGCGAGAACGCCAAGGTCGCCGTGCGCAACCTGCGCCGCGACGCGAACCACCACGTCAAGGAGCTGCTGAAGGCCAAGGAGGTCTCCGAGGACGAGGACCGCCGCGCCGAGGAGGCGATCCAGAAGCTGACCGACCGCTACGT
The DNA here is from genome assembly GCA_041308065.1 of Burkholderiales bacterium. GTDB lineage: Bacteria > Pseudomonadota > Gammaproteobacteria > Burkholderiales > Burkholderiaceae_F > JAOUJD01. Next base: position 2,140 of record JBFZCF010000132.1, on the reverse strand, counting down.
GGCGGAGATCGACAAGCTGATCGCCGAGAAGGAAAAGGAAGTCATGACGGTCTAGTGCCTGTCAACGCTTGGATCGCGCCTGCGCGAACCAGGCGTCAGCAGGCCCTGGTGCCGCCGACGGCCCGACCGCGCTCATGACCCGCACCCCCCCGACTGCCATCGTTGTCCCGGCGCCGCCGATGCCGCGGCACGTGGCGATCATCATGGACGGCAACGGCCGCTGGGCGAAGGCCCGCGGCAAGCCGCGCGTGTTCGGGCACACGCGTGGCGTCGACGCCGTGCGCGCGTCGATGCAGGCCTGCGGGGAGCGCGGCATCGAGTACCTGACGCTCTTCGCGTTCAGCTCGGAGAACTGGCGCCGTCCGCCCGACGAGGTCTCGACGCTGATGAAGCTGTTCGTCAGCGCGCTGCGACGCGAGGTCAGCCGGCTCGTCGAACTGGGCGTCCGCATGCGCGTGGTCGGCGACGTGTCGGCCTTCGACGCTGAACTGCGCCGCCTGATCACCGAGTCGGAGCAGAAGACCGAAGGGAACGACAAGCTGCACCTGACGATCTGCGCCAACTACGGCGGCCGCTGGGACATCACGCAGGCCGCGCGTCGCGCGGCGGAGGGCTCGGCCAGCCTGACCGAGGACGACATCGAGCGGCACCTCGCGCTGTCATTCGCCCCCGAACCCGACCTGCTGATCCGCACCGGCGGCGAACGCCGCATCAGCAACTTCCTGCTGTGGCAGCTTGCCTACTCCGAGCTGCACTTCAGCGACGTCCTGTGGCCGGACTTCGATGCCGCGGAACTCGACCGCGCGCTGGATTGGTACGCCACGCGGCAGCGCCGCTTCGGCATGACGGGCGAGCAAGTCGGCGCGGCGCCGGTCGCGAACGTGGCCTGACCGCGTGCTCAAGCAGAGGGTCGTCACCGCCGTCATCCTGTTCGCGCTGCTGGTCGGCGCACTCGCCTGGTCGACGGTCGCGTTCGCACTTCTCGCAACGGCGGTCGTCGCGGCGGCCCTTGGCGAGTGGATGCAGCTCGTCGGCTGGCCGCGCGGGCAGGCGGTAGCGGGCTCGGTCGTTTTCGGCGCCGTGCTGTTCGTCGTGGCGCTCGTGATGCCGGAGTGGATCGAGCAGGCGCTCCTGCCGCTCAGCGTGCTCGCCACGATCGTCTGGGCGGCGCTGGCCATGCTGCTGCTGCAGTCCGATGCCATGTCTATCCGCATTCCGCGCGGCGCGGCCACCGTCATCGCCGTGCTGCTGACAGCCGCGGCCTGGGTCGCGCTGGTGCACTTCCTCCTCGAGGGCGTGGTGCCGCTGCTGTCGGTGCTGTTCATCGTCTGGCTGGCCGACACCGCGGCGTACTTCGCGGGTCGCGCGTTCGGGAAGCGCAAGCTCGCGCCGCACATCAGTCCCGGCAAGACGTGGGCAGGCGTGGCCGGGGCGGTCGTGGCCGTCATCGGCGTGGCGTTGATCGCGCACCAGGTGGCGCCGGGCGCCGGCCTGCTGTCCAGCCGCCTGCTCTCCACGCTCGGTTTCGTGGGCGCCGTCCTGCTCGGCGCCATCGTGCTGCTGTCGATCGTCGGCGACCTGTTCGAAAGCCTGTTGAAGCGCCAGGCCGGCGTGAAGGACAGCAGCCATCTCCTGCCCGGCCACGGCGGCTTCTACGACCGCGTCGACGCCTTGCTGCCGGCCCTGCCGCTTGCGGCGCTGCTCGAGTGGATCGCCCGATGAAGGCCGTGACCATCCTCGGCGCCACCGGGTCGATCGGCACGAGCGCGCTCGACGTCATCGCCCGCCATCCCGAGCGCTATCGCGTGCACGCGCTGACGGCGCAGAGCAATGTCGATGGCCTCGCGGACCTTGCGCTGCGCTTCGGTCCCGACGTCGTCGTCATCGGAGATGCGTCGCTCGAAGGGCGCCTGCGCGACGCGCTGCGGGAGCGGGGATCGACGGCGCGCGTCGCGGGCGGTCGCGATGCCCTGGTCGACGTCGCCCGGGCACCGGAGGTCGACGCCGTGCTCGCGGCGATCGTCGGCGCCGCCGGGCTCGTGCCGACACTGGCGGCGGCCGAGGCCGGCAAGCGCCTGATGCTGGCGAACAAGGAAGCGATCGTCAGCGCCGGCGCGCTGCTGATGGGCGCGGTGCGGCG
>JBFZCF010000131.1:0-5782 GCA_041308065.1 Burkholderiales bacterium | reverse complement strand
TCCGATCGCTTCCAGGTCCCAGCCGAGGCCTTCCTTCGGGAACACGAGGTCGATCGGGGCGCCGCGCGCCTTCTCGCGGTTGGCGCGGTACTCGAAGGAGATGCCGACCACGTACTCGCCAGCGGCCACGGCCGCGCACGGACGCGATCCCGAATGCATGTACTGGGCGATGTTCTCGTGCAGGCCGTCCATGTACTTCCAGCCCTCGGCCTCGCCCCACAACTGCAGCCAGGCCGAGACGTCGAAGAAGCCGGTGCCCGACGACGCCGGGTGCGGCATCACGATCTGGCCCTTGTAGACCGGCTTGGTCAGGTCACGCCACGTCTCGGGCTTCGGAATGTTGCGCTTGGCCGCTTCCACCGTGTTGAAGCAGATCGTCGCGCCCCACACGTCCATGCCGACCCAGGCCGGCGGGTTCTTCGGATCGCGGTACTGGGCGGCGATGCGGTTCAGCCCCGCGGGGGCGTACGGCACCAGCATCCCTTCGGTGTCGAAGATGGCCATGCTGGTCGCGGCGACGCCCATCACGACGTCGGCCTTCGGATTGTTCTTCTCGGCCAGCAGCTTGGCGGTGATGATGCCCGTCGAGTCGCGGACCCACGTGATCTCGATGTTCGGGTTGGCCTTCTCGAAACCCTCCTTGTAGGCCTTCAGCTGGTCGGTCTCCAGTGCCGTGTACACGGTCAGCTGCGTCTTCTGCGCGTTCGCGCCGAACGCCAGGGCGGACAGCGCGGCGGCGGCGGCGAGCCTGCCGAATGTCGCAAACGAAAACTTCATCGACTCCTCCTTCATGACCCCGGTGGCATGGATGCGGTCGCCCGTGAGGGGGAACGGACGACCTTCAAGGGTGGCTCGACAGCGTGACCGGCGTGTGACTCCGGCCGGACGCCATCTTAGGTGCAAGCTCGGTTGCAGGACCAGACAGCAGAGAGGCAGTCTACGAGCGGCGCCGCGGGAGTCAATTGTTTTTTGCAGATTGTAGACAATCAGGGGGCCAACCCTTAGACTGCGCGCCATGGCCAGCTCCGCCGTCCCGCCCGTCCGGATCGTTCCGCACCCGACCATCGAACTGCTGCGCACCGCGTCGCTGTCGAGCGCCGCGCAGCAGGAGATCGAGCGGATGATCCTCGACGGCGAGATCGGCCCGGGCTCGAAGCTGACCGAGGCGTGGCTGTCGGAGCGCCTCGGCGTGTCGCGCGGCCCGATCCGCGAGGCGTTTCGCATGCTCGAGGAGTCGGGCCTCGTCCGCCAGGAGAAGAACCGCGGCGTCTTCGTGCGGGACATCCCGCTCGAGGAGGCGCTGGAGATCTACGACCTGCGCGCCGCGATGGACGAGCTCGTCGGCCGACGACTGGCGGAGACGATCACGCCGGAGCAGCTGAAGGCGGCGCGCGCGATCGTCGAGCGGATGGACGTGGCGGCGCGGTCGGGCGACTCCGACGCGTATCACCTCCTGAACCTCGACTTCCACGACGCGCTCGTCGGCTTCACCGGCAACCGCAAGCTGGCCGGCGTGTATCGCAAGCTTGTCAAGGAACTGGCGCTGTTCCGCCGACGGAACCTGCGCGACCAGCAGTTGCTGCCCCACTCCGCCGCCGAGCACCGCGGGATCCTGAAGGCGATCGCCTCCGGGGACCCGGAGCAGGCCGGACGGGCGATGTTCGACCACGTGATGGAAAGCCGGGAGCGCGCACGCAAGGGTGAGGGTGTGCCGCAGCCCCTCCGGGCGCGCGCCGGCAGGAAAGGATAGGGAAAGTGATCGAAGTGAACGGCCGCGCGTACGCGGCCCCGAAGCAATCGACCGTCGTCCTGTGCATCGACGGCTGCGAACCGGACTACATCGCGCAGGCTGTCGCGGGCGGCCACATGCCGTTCATGAAGCAGGTGCTCGCGACCGGCACGGCGCTGATCGCCGACTGCGTCGTGCCCAGCTTCACCAACCCGAACAACCTCTCGATCGTGACGGGCGCGCCGCCCTCGGTGCACGGCATCTGCGGCAATTACCTGTTCGACGCCGCGAGCGGCACCGAAGTGATGATGAACGACCCGAAGTGGCTGCGCGCGCCGACGATCCTCGCCGCGCTGGCCGACGCCGGCCACGGCGTCGCGGTGGTCACGGCCAAGGACAAGCTGCGCAAGCTGCTCGGCCACGGGATGAAAGGCATCTGCTTCTCATCGGAGAAGGCGGACCAGGCGACCGAACAGGACAACGGGATCACCGACGTGCTGCCGCTCGTGGGCATGCCCGTGCCCGACGTCTACAGCGCGGAGCTGTCCGAGTTCGTGTTCGCCGCCGGCGTGCGGCTGATCGAGACGCGCAAGCCCGACTTCCTCTACCTGTCCACGACGGACTACGTCCAGCACAAGCACGCCCCCGGCGACCCGGACGCCAATCGCTTCTACGCGATGCTCGACCGCTATCTCGCGCGATTCGACGCGCTCGGCACGGTGTTCGCCCTCACGGCCGATCACGGCATGAACGCCAAGACCAGGCTCGACGCGAGCCCGAACGTCATCTTCCTGCAGGACCTGCTCGACGATTGGCTCGGCGCCGAGCGCTCGCGCGTGATCCTCCCGATCACCGACCCGTACGTGGTCCACCACGGCGCGCTCGGTTCCTTCGCGACGATCTACGTGGCGCCGGACGCGGCGGCCGGCGTCACCGCGCGGTTGCGCGAACTGCCCGGCATGGAAGTGGTGCTCGGCCGCGAGGAAGCCGCCCGGCGCTTCGAACTGCCGGCGGACCGGATCGGCGACATCGTCGCCGTGTCCGAGCGCAGTGTCGTGCTCGGCACCAGCCGCTCGCGGCACGATCTCTCGCAGCTCGAACTGCCGCTGCGCTCGCACGGCGGGATCTCGGAGCAGCGGGTGCCGCTCGTCCTCAACCGGCGGATCGAAGGCCTCGATCCAATGCGGCGCTGGCGCAACTTCGACGCCTTCGAGCTCGTGCTGAACCACGCCCAATGAACGCGCCCGCCTCTCCCGTCCGCAACGAATCCCTCCGGATCGCCGGCGAGAAGGTCGCGTGCGCGCGCAGCTTCGAGGTGCGCTACCCGTACACCGGCGAGGTGGTCGCGACCGTGGCGAAGGCGACGGTCGACGACGTGCGCCGCGCCTTCTCGATCGCCCGCGCCTACCGGAGCACGCTGACGCGTTACGACCGCTACCGGATCCTGATGAAGGCCGGCGAGATCATCGCGCACCGCCGGGACGAGATCGCGCGGCTGATCACGCTCGAGTCCGGGCTGTGCCTGAAGGACACGCTGTACGAAGTCGGCCGTGCGAGCGACGTGCTGCTGTTCGCCGCCAACCAGGCGCTGGTCGACGACGGACAGGTGTACTCGTGCGACCTGACCCCGCACGGGAAGAAGCGCAAGGTCTACACGATGCGCGAGCCGCTGCTCGGCGTCATCTCAGCGATCACGCCGTTCAACCATCCGCTGAACCAGGTGATCCACAAGGTGGCACCGGCCGTGGCCACCAACAACCGCATCGTGCTGAAGCCGAGCGAGAAGACGCCGCTGGCCGCGTACGTGCTCGCCGATGTCCTGTACGAAGCCGGCCTGCCCGGTCCGATGCTCTCGGTGCTGACCGGCGACCCGCGCGAGATCGCCGACGAGATGCTGACCCATCCGGACGTCGACCTCGTGACCTTCACGGGCGGCGTCGCGGTCGGCAAGTACATCGCCGCGAAGGCGGTCTACAAGCGGCAGGTTCTCGAACTCGGCGGCAACGATCCGATCATCGTGATGGAGGATGCCGACGTCGAGGAAGCGGCGACGCTGGCGGCCAGCGGCTCGTACAAGAACTCGGGACAGCGCTGCACGGCGGTCAAGCGCATACTGGTGCACGCGAGCGTCGCCGACGACTTCGTCGAGCGACTGGTCGCGAAGACGAAGGCCGTGAAGCACGGCGACCCGCTCGATCCGGCCACCGACATGGGCACGGTGATCGACGAGGCCGCGGCGCGCGAGTTCGAGGCGCGCGTCGACGGCGCCGTCGCACGCGGCGCGAGGGTGCTCGCCGGACACGTCCGCCGCGGCGCGCTGTACGCGCCCACCGTGGTCGACCGCGTGGCGCCCGACATGCCGCTGGTGAAGGAAGAGACGTTCGGGCCGGTCTCGCCGGTGATCCGCTTCGGCTCGATCGACGAGGCGATCGCGATCAGCAACTCGACCGCGTACGGGCTGTCGTCTGCGGTCTGCACCAACCGGCTCGACTACATCACCCGCTTCATCTCGGAGCTGGCCGTCGGCACGGTGAACGTGCGCGAAGTGCCGGGATACCGGCTCGAACTCACGCCTTTCGGCGGAATCAAGGACTCAGGCCTCGGGTACAAGGAAGGCGTGCTGGAAGCCATGAAGAGCTTCACCAACACGAAGACCTACTCGCTGCCCTGGTAGCAAGGAAGAGGTGCGGACCTAGGCAACCCGGATGCAGACCCTCCTGAACCTGTTGGCGGCCATCGCCCTGCTCGTCTGGGGAACGCACATCGTGCGGTCCGGCGTGCTGCGCGTGTACGGCGCGAGCCTGCGCCAGGTCCTGCGCCGCAACGTCGGCAACCGCGCAACCGGCTTCGTCGCCGGCGTGGCGGTGACCGGCCTGCTGCAGAGCTCGACCGCGACGGCGCTGCTGGCGTCGTCCTTCGTGTCGCAGGGCATGATCGGAACGGCGGCCGCGCTGGCCGTGATGCTCGGCGCCGACGTCGGCACGGCGTTGATGGTGCAGGTCTTCTCGCTGAACCTGACGTGGCTCGCGCCGCTGCTGATCGTCGGCGGCGTCATCGTCTACCTGTCGAAGAAGAACGAGCGCGCCGGCCAGATCGCGCGGATCGCGCTGGGACTGGGCGTGATGATCCTCGCGCTGCAGCTGATCAGCCAGGCCACGCTGCCGCTGACGAAGGCCGCGGGAGTGCGGGTGCTGTTCGCGCAGATTTCCGGCGACCTGCTGCTCGACGTGCTGATCGGCGCCCTGCTCGCGGTGGCCTCGTATTCGAGCCTGGCGGTGGTGCTGCTGGTGGCCACTCTCACGGCCGCCAACATCGTGCCCGCGCACGTGGCGCTGCCGGTCGTCCTCGGCGCCAACCTCGGCAGCGGCTTGCTGGCGCTGATCACGACATGGAGGGCGGACCCCGTCGCGCGCCGCGTGCCGCTCGGCAACTTCGTGTTCAAGGCCGCGGGCGTCGGGCTCGCGCTGCTCGCGCTTCCGCACGCCATGCCGTACCTGCTGAAGCTGCAGTCCGATCCCAAGCTGCTCGTCGTCCACTTCCATCTGCTGTTCAACGTCCTGCTCGCACTGACCTTCATCGGCCTCACCAGGCGGGTCGCGGACCTCACGGAGAAGTGGCTGCCGGCGCCACGCCAGGCGGAGGCGCCCGGCGAGCCGCGGCACCTCGACCCGGTCGCGCTCGACACGCCAGCGCTGGCGCTCGGCAACGCGGCGCGCGAAGCCATCCGGCTGGCCGACACCGTCCAGGAGATGCTCAGCGGGCTGCTGGAGGTCCTGCGGCACGACAGCGCCCAGCTGGCCGAGACGCTGCGGCGCAAGGACGACGAGATCGACCGGCTGTACTCCGCGATCAAGCGCTACCTCGCGCAGATCAGCCGCGAGGCGCTGGAAGCGCGCGAATCCAGGCGATGGACCGAGATCATCCAGTTCACGATCAACATGGAGCATGTGGGCGACATCATCGAGCGCCTGCTGCTCGACGTCGCCGAGCGCAAGATCCAGCACGGCCTGTCCTTCTCCGAAGCGGGCCTGCAGGAGATCAGCGACCTGCACG
>JBFZCF010000130.1:0-5874 GCA_041308065.1 Burkholderiales bacterium | reverse complement strand
GCCACCGGCGGCTTCCGCGCCGTCGGCTGCGAACACTGCGGCAACACCGGATACCTGGGTCGCACCGGCATCTACGAGCTGCTGACGGTCGACGACGAAATGCGGCTGCTGGTTCACCGCGGCGCGAACGACACCGACGTCCGCCGCCTCGCCGAGAAGGGCGGGATGATCAACATGCGGGCCGATGCCCAGCGCTGGATCAAGTCCGGCGTCACCTCACAGGAAGAAGCCCTCCGGGTGACTCGCGAGGGATAGGCGGCGCATGGCTGCATTCCGTTTCGCCGCTGCCGACGCGTCCGGCAAGGAACAGTCCGGCGTCCTCGAGGCCGACAGCGCACGGCTCGCGCGCCAGCTGCTGCGCGGCCGCGGCCTGATCCCGCTTTCCGTCGAGCCGGTGTCGCACCAGGCGAGCGGGAGAGGCCGTGGCGGGCTGTCGATCGGCCGCCGCCTGGGACAGACCGAGCTCGCCGTGATCACGCGGCAACTCGCCTCCCTGCTCGGTGCGCAGCTGCCGGTTGCCGACGCGCTCACCGTGATGGTCGAGCAGAGCGAGAAGCAGCAGGTGCGCGAGCTGATGGCGTCGATCCGCACCGACGTGCTGGGCGGCAGTTCGCTGTCCGATGCACTCGCGCGGCACCCGCGCCAGTTTCCGGAGATCTACCGCGCCCTCATCGCCGCCGGCGAGGAATCGGGCAAGCTCGGCTCGGTGCTCGGCAGTCTCGCCGACTACGTCGAGGAACGCGCGAAGCTGCAGCAGAAGATCACGCTCGCGTTCGTCTATCCGGCCATTGTCACGTTCGTCGCGCTCGCCGTCGTGATCGGCCTGCTGACCTACGTGGTGCCCCAGGTGGTGCAGGTGTTCGCGAACACCAAGCAGGCGCTGCCATTACTCACCGTTGCCCTGATCGCGCTGTCGGACTTCGTGCGCGGCTACGGCTGGGTCGTCGCCGTGGCCGTGGCGGTGATCGCCTTCCTGGTCCAGCGCTCGCTGCGCGTCGAGGCGGTGCGCCGGCGCTGGCACAAGCGCATCCTGACGCTGCCGGTCATGGGCGTGCTGTCGCGCTCGATCAACACCGCGCGCTTCTCGTCGACGCTGGCGATCCTCGTCGGCTCCGGCGTGCCGATGCTGCGATCGCTGCAGGCTGCCGGCGAGACGGTCACCAACCTCGCGATGCGCAGCCGGGTGATGGACGCCGTGCAGCGCGTGCGCGAGGGCTTTTCGCTGGCAAAGGCGCTGCGGGCCGACAGCGACGAGGAGCGCCGGCCCGGCCACGTGAAGCTCTTCCCGCCGGTGCTGATTCACCTGATCGCCTCCGGCGAAGCCACCGGCAAGCTGCCGGAGATGCTCGACCGGGCGGCCGACATCCACGCGCGCGAAGCCGAGCGCCGTGCGCTGTTCTTCACCTCGCTGCTCGAGCCGATCCTGATCCTGACGATGGGTGTCGTCGTCATGCTGATCGTGATGGCCGTCCTGCTGCCGATCATCGAGATCAACCAGCTGGTTAGATAGGCGAGCGAGGTTTACGCGATCGCTGCGCGATCGCACGTGCACCTCGCTCGGACCAGTCAGTGAGCCGGGCTTCGGAGCGGCCGGGCGCCCGACTCAATTTCAAAGGCAACGCGGGGCCATCACCACGGCGCCGCGCCCTCATAATTCGGCCATGATCCGCCCCCTGATTGAATCCCTGCCCGCCTCCCGCATCCGCGAGGTGGCCAATGCCGGCATCGGCCGCGCCGACGTGCTGAAGTTCTGGTTCGGCGAAGGCGACCAGGTCACGCCCGCCTTCATCCGCGAGGCGGCCAAGGCGGCGCTCGACGCCGGACAGACCTTCTACAACCACAACCTCGGGATCGAGGAACTGCGCGCCACGCTGGCGGCGTACGCAAACCGGCTGCATGCCCCGCGTCAGCCCGTGACGGTCGACCGGATCGCCGTGACCAGCGCCGGCGTGCAGGCGCTGTCGCTGATCGACCAGGCGCTGATCGACCCGGGCGACCGCGTCGCGATCGTCACGCCAGTCTGGCCGAACCTGACCGCGATGCCGCGCATCATGAGCGCCGACGTCGTGCGCGTGCCGCTGGCGTGCCACGACGGCTGCTGGTCGCTCGACCTGCAACGCCTGCTCGACGCGGCGACCCCCGGGACCCGGATGGTGCTGGTCAACGCGCCGAACAACCCGACCGGGTGGACGATGCCGCGCGCCGACTGGGTCGCGCTGGTGGAACACTGCCGCCGGCACGGCATCTGGCTCGTTTCCGACGACGCCTACGAGCGGATCGTCTTCGATCCGGCGCTGACGTCGAACGGCCATGCGCCGAGCGTGCTCGACCTCGTCGATGCCGACGACCGCTACATCAGCGCCAACACGTTCTCGAAGAGCTGGACGATGACCGGCTGGCGGCTCGGCTGGATGGTGGCGCCGCGCGCGTTCATCGCGCAGGTCGGCAAGGTGATCGAGTTCAACACGTCCTGCGCGCCGCCCTTCGTGCAGCAGGCGGGCATCGTCGCCGTGCGGGACGGCGAGCCGCTCGTCGCCGACACCGTGGCGCGGCTGCGCGCGTCGCGCGACCTGCTGGTCCGCGAACTCGCGGCGCTTCCCGGCGTCGAGGTCGCGCCGCCGCCGGGCGCGATGTACCTCTTCTTCAAGGTTGCCGGGTTCAGCGGCGACAGCCTCGCGTTCGCGAAGCGCCTGGTCGCGGAAGCGGGCCTTGGCATCGCCCCGGGCGTGGCCTTCGGCCCCGAGGGCGAGGGCTATCTTCGCTGGTGCTTCGCCGCGTCGGACGCGTTGCTGCTGCAGGGCGCCGAGCGCCTGCGCAAGTTCCTGAAGAACGCGCTCGCGGCCTAGGCCGGCGCGGCTTCCCCGACCAGCCCGCGCTTGGCGAGCATCGGCTCGACGGCGGCGTCGCGTCCGCGGAACGCGCGGTAGGCGGCGCGCGGCTCGACCCGGTTGCCTGCCGAGTACACGTGCTTGAGCAGGCGCGACGCCACCGCAGGATCGAACGGATCGCCCGTCGCCGTGAAGGCGCCGTAGCCGTCGGCGTCGAGGACCTCGGCCCACATGTAGACGTAGTAGCCGGCGGCGTACCCCGAACTGGCGAACAGGTGCTGGAAGTGCGCCAGGCGGTGATAGACGTACGTGCCCGGGGGCATGCCGATGCGCTCGAGCTCGGCCCGCTCGAACTCGGCGATGTCGACGCCGTCGGCGTCGGTCCGGGCGTGCAGCGCCATGTCGAGCAGCGCGCAGGCGGTGTAGCCGACGGTCTCGAATCCCTGGTTGAAGCGCCGCGCCTGCTTGATGCGCTCGATCAGGTCGTCCGGGATCGGCTCGCCGGTGCCGACGTGGCGCGCGTGTTTCTTCAGCACCGCCGGCTCGAGTATCCAGTGCTCGAACAACTGCGACGGCAGCTCGACGAAGTCGCGCAGCACCTTGGTGCCCGACAGCCGCTCGTAGGTCACGTCCGACAACATGCCGTGCAGGCCGTGGCCGAACTCGTGGAACAGCGTGCGCACGTCGTCGAGCGACAGCAGGGTGGGCTCGCCGCGCGGAGCCTTCGCGAAGTTGTTGTTGTTGACGACGATCGGAATCACCTCGCCGCCGGCGCGCGACTGCCAGCGGTAGGCGCTCATCCACGCGCCGCTGCGCTTTGAGGAACGCGCGAAGTTGTCGTGCAGGAAGACGGCGACGGTGCGGTCGCCGCGCCGGACTTCGTAGACGCGCACGTCCGGGTGATACGCCTTCAGGTCGGGCCGCGCGATGAACCGCACCCCGAACAGCCGATGCGCGCAGTCGAACGCGGCCTCGGCGATGCGTTCCAGCGGGAAGTAAGGCTTCACGTGCGCGTCGTCGACGTCGTAACGCGCCTGGCGCACTTTCTCGGCGTAGTAGCGCCAGTCCCATGGCTCGAGGGCAGTTGGCTGGCCCATCGCCGCGGCCTGGGCCTGCAGCGCCGAATACTCCTCCCGCGCCCGCGCCTTCGCGGGTTCCCACACGCGCTGCAGCAACTGCTGCACGGCCGCCGGCGTCCCCGCCATGCGATCGACCAGCGCGAAGTCGGCGTAGCTCTCGTATCCCATCAGGCGCGCCTGCTCGGTGCGCAGTTTCAGGATCTCGCGCGCGATCGGACGGTTGTCGTGCTCGCCGTCGTTCTCGCCGCGCGCCTTCCAGGCCCGGTACGCCTGCTCGCGCAGGTCGCGCCGGGCCGAGAACGTCAGGAACGGAACGACGATGGACCGGCTGGTCGTGATCGCCCAGGCTTCCGGGTCGCCACGCTCGAGGGCAGCGCCCTTGGCGGCATCGCGCACCGAGGCCGGCAGCCCGGCAAGATCCTCCTCGGAGCGCAGCCACATCACCCAGTTCGACTCGTCCGCCAGGACGTTCTGCGAAAAGGCGGTTTGCAACTGGGCCAGTCGTTCGGCGATCTGCGCTAGCCGGGCCTTGGCCTCGTCGCCGAGCCGCGCGCCGGCGAGCACGAAGTCGAGGTGGATCCGTTCGAGCAGACGCCGCTGCTCGTCGTCGAGTCCGAGCGACTCGCGGCGTGCGTGCAGTTCATCGACCCGCGCGAACAGCCTCGCGTCGAGATAGGTCGCGCTCTCGTGCGCGGCGAGCTTCGGCGCCACGTCGCGCTCGACCGCCTGCAGCGCAGGCGAGGTCTCGGACGAGGCGAGGTTGAAGAACACCTGCTCGATGCGCACGAGGCGCCGGCCGCTGCGGTCGAACGCGACCACCGTGTTCTCGAAAGTCGGCGCGACCGGGTTCGCGGCAATCGCGGCGATTTCATCGGCGTGCTCGCGGACCGCGGCCTCGAACGCGGGCGCGAAGTGCCCGGGCTGGATGCGGTCGAAGGGCGGAAGCTGGAACGGGGTGTCCCAGGGCTGCAGCAGGGGATTGGCGGGCTGGAGCATCTTTGAAGTCTGTCGGACGCGATAGCCGCGAAGGATACCGCCGCGCCCCGACAACGTGACTCGACCCATCGGACGGATGGATGAGTTCGCGAACGGCGAGCGTCGGGCAGCATGGCCCTTCCATAGGGTCGATGCATCGGACCGCGGTCCTCTCTGCGACGCGGGCAGCCTCCGGAAAGCCTCGACCACGCTGCCCCGGGGAGAGTCCGATGAGTGAAGAGAACGCCGGTCGGTCGAGCCGACGCTTCCGGCTGGCCGCCGCGGCCGCCGCGGCAACGCTGACGATCGCCGCCTGCGGCGGCGGCAGCAGCGGATCGTCCGCTTCGTCGGAGCCCGCGCCGCTGCCGCCGGGCGTCGCGCCGACCGCGAGCGAGGCCGCACGCTTCCTGACGCAGTCGACCTTCGGGCCCACCGACGCATCGATCGAGCGCGTTCGCAGGATCGGTTACCCGGCGTGGATCGAAGAGCAGTTCGCCCTCCCGGCGACACCGCACCTCGCCTACGTGCAGGCGCACTACGACCCGGCGATCTCCGGGCAGAACTTCAACTGGCTGCAGGACAGCTTCTGGCAGCAGGCGCTCACCGCCCCGGACCAGTTGCGCCAGCGCGTCAAGTTCGCGCTGTCGCAGATCCTCGTGGTGTCGGCCGAGAACGGCACGATCGCCAGCCTCGCCGACAGCCACGCGAGCTACGTGGACCTGCTGGGCGAGCACGCCTTCGGCAACTACCGCCAGCTGCTCGAGGCGGTGGCCACGCACCCGGCGATGGGGATCTACCTAACGCACCTGCGCAACCGCAAGGGCGACCCGGTCACCGGGCGCGTGCCCGACGAGAACTTCGCGCGCGAGGTGATGCAGCTCTTCTCGATCGGGCTGCTCGAACTGAACCCGGACGGAACGGCGCGCCTCGTCAACGGGGCTCCAGTCGAGTCCTACACGAACGCCGACACCAGCGGCATCGCGCGCGTGTTC
>JBFZCF010000129.1:0-11832 GCA_041308065.1 Burkholderiales bacterium | reverse complement strand
TGGAGCGTGAGGCCCATGAAGGCGTACATCGAGTGCCCGGCCGTTCGCCAGCGGGCTTCGGCGGTGGCCACGTTGAACGCGAGGGCGCGGTGAGGAATGTTCGCCGAGTGCCTGAGCGGGACGAACGCCCCGCCGGGGACGACGTCCTCGAACAGCAGCGACAGGTAGATGCGATCCAGCGGCGGCCGCGCGCAGACGACCATCCACTCGACGTCCTGCTCCAGGCAGAACTGGAAGAACGCCTTGAACATCACCTGCGTCACGAAGCGGCCGCGCACGTTGTCGGCCAGCGCGAGACGCGTCGCTTCGGCCAGCTTGCGGCCCTGCAACCAGCCCGGCAGGTCGATGGAGCGCTCGAGCGCAAGCGGGCCGAACTCGTTGACCTGCAGCCGCACGGTCGCGAGCGCAGAGCGATCGAGGCGGTTCTCCGCCAGCAGCACCGTGTAGCCGGGCTCGGTGTCGGCCGGCTCCGGTGCAGTCAGGCGGCGACCCAGTTCTGGCAGGTGGCGCGAATATGCCTCGTAGCGGATGGCCACGGCCTTGAACAGGTCGTCCTGCGTTTCCACCCTCCGGACCTCGAAGGCCAGCCGCTCGGTGCCGACACGGACCGATCCGTCTTGATTGAATGTGCCAACGAACTTCTCGGGGAATGGGAGCGTCGGGACGTGATCCCGGAACGCCCGCGCCCGCGGAGCCGTCGGCTGTTCGACAGCCAGCGGCGCAATACCGAGCGGTGATTCGCCAACTTCCATGGGGTGCTGCTGCCGTGAGCCGGGACGAGTTCATTGTCGTGGCAAGCATTCGCAGCCAACAAGAAATTGCGCAACACCGGCGGCAATTTAGCCCGCTTTGTTGCGATTTCACCTCAGGTATGCCGAGGCGTCGCCCGTTCAGGCTTCCGATACACCCGGATCGATCGCCTCGATGATCGGGCACCGTGGCGCCCCGGGCGCGTGTTCGCAGTCGCGGATGACGTGCTCCAGGGCCGCCCGCATGCGCTGAAGATCTGCCAGGCGCGACTCGACCTGCCCGAGCCGCGCACGGGCAATGCGGCGGACGGCCCCGCGATCGGTCCCGTCCTGCAAAGCGAGCAGTTCGCCGATCTCGTCCAGCGTGAACCCGAGCTCCTGTGCGCGGCGGATGAAACGCAGCCGCGACGCGTCGTCCGGGCCGTAGCGCCGGATCGTTCCGTACAGCCGCGTGGGCTGCGGCAGCAGGCCGCGGCGCTGGTAGTAGCGAACGGTCTCGACGCCCACTCCCGCAGACTGCGCGAGCGCGCCGATCGTCATCGACTCCCGCGAAACGGGAATGGAGCTGGCCATGGTGTTGACTCCGTACCGGGGAACGGAGTCTAGGCTGCGGCTGTCCTCCAGTGAGCGAGGCCCTTTCCATGTTGACCCGGACCACCCCCACCACAGACGCGCGGGATACGATCGACCGGACTGACGAACCGACGATCGTGGACCGCGACTTCCATGCCGCCCCAGGCGGCGCCCCTTCGACTGGGACGGACCACCGCATGGTGCTGCCCGTCCAGGGCATGACCTGCGCCAGTTGCGTCGCGCACGTCGAGAAGGCGCTCGCGCAGGTACCCGGAGTACGGAAGGTCGCGGTGAATCTCGCCACCGAGTCCGCCGCGGTCGAGGGTGTCGGCCTGGACGCCGCCGCGCTCACCGGCGCGGTCAGCGCCGCCGGGTACGAGGTGCCGGCGCAGCACCTGCGCTTCGCGGTGCAGGGCATGACCTGCGCCTCGTGCGTTTCGCGCATCGAGGAGGCGCTCGGAGCGGTGCCGGGCGTGCTGAAGGCAAACGTCAATCTCGGCACGGAGACGGCGACGGTCGACCTCGTGTCCGGCGCCGCCAGCGTCCGCGACCTGCTCGCGGCGATCGACGCGGCGGGCTATCGGGCGTCGCTGATCGCCGGCCCCGGGCAGGGCGAGGCCGTGGCGATGGACGCGGCCGCCGGGCTGCGCCGCGACGCGCTGCTGGCGCTCGCGCTCGCGGTGCCACTGCTGCTCGGCTCGCACCTGACGCTCGTCGGCGTCGACTGGATGATGCCGGCGTGGATGCAGTGGCTGCTCGCCACCCCGGTGCAGTTCTGGTGCGCGCGCCGCTTCTACGTGGCCGCGGCCAGGGCGGTGCGGGCGCGGACCGGCAACATGGACCTGCTGGTGTCGCTCGGCACGCTGGCCGCCTACGGCCTGTCGCTCTACCTCTGGATCGACGGCGTCCGGACCCACGGTGTCGGGCACATGCAGCACCTGTACTTCGAAGCGGCCGCCGTCGTGATCGCGCTCGTGCTGCTCGGCAAGTGGCTCGAGGCGCGCGCCAAGCGGCAGACCTCCGAGGCGATCCGGCTGCTTGCCGCGCTGCGTCCCGACAAGGCGCTGGTGATGCGCGACGGGCAGCCCGCCGAGGTTCCGATCGACGATGTCCGCCTCGGCGACGTCGTCGTGATCCGCGGCGGCGATCGCGTCCCGGTCGACGGACTGATCCGCGCAGGCACGAGCAGCGTCGACGAGTCGATGCTCACCGGCGAGAGCCTGCCCGTGGACAAGGCAATCGGCGACAAGGTGACGGCGGGGTCGATCAACGGCGGCGGCCGCCTCGAAGTCGAGACGACGGCCGTCGGCGCGGAGACGGTGCTGTCGAAGATCATTCGCCTCGTCGAGGACGCGCAGGCCGCCAAGGCGCCGATCCAGCGCATGGTCGACAAGGTGGCGGCCGTCTTCGTGCCGGTCGTGCTCGTCATCGCGCTGGCCACGGTGCTCGGCTGGCTGCTCGCGGGCGCCACCTTCGAGCAGGCCCTCATCAACGCAGTCAGCGTGCTGGTGATCGCCTGCCCGTGCGCGCTCGGCCTCGCCACGCCGACCGCGATCATCGCGGGAACGGGCGTGGCCGCGCGGCACGGGGTGCTGATCAAGGACGCCGAGGCGCTCGAACTCGCGCGGCGGATCGAGGTCGTCGCGTTCGACAAGACAGGCACCCTGACCGTCGGCAAACCGCGCGTGGTGGCGGTCAGCGAGCGCGCCGGCGCCGGCCGTCACCAGGTGCTGGCCCTCGCCGCCGTCGTGAATGCGGGCAGCCGTCACCCGCTCGCCGACGCCGTGCGGGAGGCGGTGGCGCAGGAACCAGCGCTGGCTTCCGCCGCACCCGCGGCACGCGACCACCGCGACCTGGCTGGACGCGGCGTGAGTGCGAAATTCGACGACAAAGAGGGCCACACGGTCGAACTCGCCTTCGGCAGCCGCCGGTTGATGGACGACTGGAAGGCCGACCTGTCCGCTCTGCTCCCGGAGGCCGAAGCCCAGGCTGCGCAGGGGGCAACCGTGTCCTGGCTCGCGCGCCGCACCACCGCCGGAACGGAAGTGCTCGGCTGGCTGGCCTTCGGCGACGAACCCAAGCCAACCGCGAAGGCGGCGATCGGCGAACTGCGCCGGCTCGGCATCCGCACGACAATGATCTCCGGTGACAACGCGGGCGCGGCCGCGCACATCGCGCGCCAGCTCGGACTGGAAGACTACGAAGCCAACGTCCTGCCGCGCGACAAGGCGAAGCGCGTCGAGGCACTGAAGAAGGACGGCCGCGTCGTCGCGATGGTCGGCGACGGCATCAACGACGCACCGGCGCTCGCCGCGGCCGACGTCGGCATCGCGATGGGCTCCGGCACCGACGTCGCGATGCACGCGGCCGGCATCACGCTGCTGCGCTCCGATCCGCGGCTGGTCGCCGACGCCATCGCGATCTCGCGCGCGACCGTGCGCAAGATCCGGCAGAACCTGTTCTGGGCCTTCATCTACAACGTGATCGGCATTCCGCTGGCCGCGTTCGGACTGCTGACGCCCATCTTCGCCGGAGCGGCGATGGCGTTCTCCAGCGTCTCGGTGGTCAGCAACGCTCTGCTGCTGAAGCGCTTCCGTGCCAGCTCCGGCCCGGAAAAGGTCCAGCCCTGAGGGCTCGCTCGTCCAAGGACTCGCTCGGCTGCCGAAGCGTTACCGCTCCTCCAGCAACTGATCCAGCCGCCACCGCAGCGCCTTCACGGCCAGGAGGCGCGCGAGCCAGGCGAACAGCGCCACCGCGACGACGAAGCCCGTCCACCGCGGCACGTCCAGCGCCCCGGCCAGGGCCGACGCGGCGATGGCGGTCAGCCAGAACAGGAACATGTTCCGCAGCGCGTGCTGGCGCGGGGGCTCGTAGCCGACGAGGTCGTCGATCAACGCGGGTCGGAGCGCCGGATCGGACACGCGGCCCTCGACCTCCTCGATGACCCACGCGCGCGACACGAGGCCGACGGCGGTCGGCGTGAAACGGTCGCGCAGTTCGGTCGGCATCGTTCGTCGCTCCGCGCGTCGCGAGCTGGCCGGCTTGCAGGCCCGCCTGGCCGCCCGCGGCGCGCCGCTATGCGATCGAGCGCAGCTCGCGCAGCGCCACCGACAGCATCGCGAGGTCCGCGTGGCGGCTCTCGGCCAGTTCCGCAAGCATCTTGCGCGCGCGCCCGATGGCCGCGCTCTGCGCCTTCTCCCATGCCGGCGCACCGCCAGCCTTCAAGGCGTCGGCGGTGATCTGGCGCTGCAGGCCGGCGAGGTCGTCGTTCAGCGCCGTCTTGGCCAGGCCCTGCCAGTAGCTGTCGGCCGGCAGCGCGGCGACCTGCCCGCGCAGCCGCGCGAGCCCGAGCACTTCGCCGACCGCGAAGTAGCTGGCGGCGACTTCCGGCAACGGCCGCTGCGCGGCATTGGCGATCTCGCAGACGTCGAGCGCCGCCAGCGACGTTTCCGACGCGGCGACCGCCAGCGCCAGGTCGGAAGGAACACGATTGGCTTCCAGGGCCTTTTGGCGCTCGGCGATCGGAGCGCGCCACGCGGCGCCCACCGGGGCGCCGGCGATGAACTCGAGCATCTGGCGCGCCGCCGGCGCGAAGCCGGCGATGGTCGCCTCCATCGGCTCGGCGAGCCTACGCGAGCGCAGGAACCAGGTCGTCGCGCGCGCCGTGCGGCGCCCGAGCTCGTTCAGCATCTGCGACTGGACCTCGTCGGCGACGACGTTGTCGAGCGCCTCGATCGCCTGCCAGATGGGGACCAGCCCGAACACTTCGCGGGCGAGCAGGTAGGCGCGCACGATCTGCGACGGCGAGCCGCCGGTCGCGTCCATCAGCCGGTGCACGAAGGTGGCGCCGACCCGGTTCACCATGCTGTTCAGCACATGCGTGGCGACGATCTCGCGGCGCAGCGGATGGCGCTCGATGTAGCCGGCAAAGCGTTCGCGCAGCGCCACCGGGAAGTAACGCTGCAACGCGGTGGCGACCCACGGATCCTCCGGGAGGTCGGAGTCGAGCAGCGCCTCGAACAGCCACATCTTCGAGTACGCGAGCAGCACCGCCCGCTCGGGACCCGTCAGCGCGGCGCCCTGAGCGCGCCGCTCGGCGATCTCCTCGTCGGACGGCAGGTACTCGAGCGCCCGGTTCAGCCGGCCTTCCTTCTCGAGGAAGCGGATGAAGCGCTGCTGGTGGTCGAGCAGGCGACCCGCGGTGCGGCCGGCGGTCGACAGCACCTGCGTCTGGAAGTAGTTGTCGCGCAGCACGAGCTGCGCGACCTCGTCGGTCATCTCGACGAGCAGCGCGTTGCGCTGCTTCTCGGTCAGCTCGCCGTCGGCGCCGCCTTCGCCGATGACCTTGCAGCGCAGTTCGGCGCCGTTGATGCGCACCGCGTCGTTCGCGCGGTCGCCGACATCGGCGTGCGTCTCGTGCGACGATTTCACGTAGGTGCCGATGCCGCCGTTGTAGAGCAGGTCGACCGGCGCCTTCAGGATGGCCCCGACCAGCTCCGCGGGTGTCAGCCGCGACGCCGTGATGCCGAGCACCGCCTGCACCTGGGGCGAGACGGGAATCGACTTCTCGGAACGGGCCCAGACGCCGCCGCCGTCCGAAATCAGCGACGCGTCGTAGTCCGCCCAGGAAGAGCGCGGCAACGCGAAGAGGCGCTCGCGCTCGGCGAAGCTCGCTGCGGCGTCCGGACTCGGGTCGAGGAAGACGTGACGATGGTCGAACGCGGCCACGAGCCGGATGTGCCGCGACAACAGCATGCCGTTGCCGAACACGTCGCCGGACATGTCGCCGACGCCGACCACCGTGAAGTCGGTCGCCTGCGTGTCGATGCCGAGCTCGCGGAAGTGCCGCTTGACGCTCTCCCACGCGCCACGCGCGGTGATGCCCATCTTCTTGTGGTCGTAGCCCGCGCTGCCGCCGGAGGCGAACGCGTCGCCGAGCCAGTGCCCGTACTCCTTGCTGATCGCGTTGGCGTGGTCGGAGAACGTGGCCGTTCCCTTGTCCGCCGCGACGACCAGATACGGATCGTCGGCGTCGTGCCGAACCACGAGCGGCGGCGGCACGACCTTGTCGCCGATCCGGTTGTCGGTGAGGTCGAGCAGCCCGCGCAGGTAGTTCTGGTAGCAGGCGATGCCTTCCTTCAGCAGCGCCTCGCGGTCCGTGGCCGGCGGCGCCTTCTTCAGCACGAAGCCGCCCTTGCTGCCGACCGGCACGATGACGGTGTTCTTCACCATCTGCGCCTTGACGAGGCCCAGCACCTCGGTGCGGAAGTCCTCCGGCCGGTCCGACCAGCGCAGGCCGCCGCGCGCCACCTTGCCTCCGCGCAGGTGCACGCCCTCGAAGCGGGTCGAGTACACGAAGATCTCGAACATCGGGCGCGGCTCGGGCAGCCCGGGGATCTTCGACGGGTCGAACTTGAACGACAGGAACGGCCGCCGCGGTCCGTCCTCGCCGCTGGCGCCGACGCCGGTGCGCCAGAAGTTCGTGCGCGACGTCGCGAGGATCAGCGCGAGGTACTGCCGCAGCACGCGGTCCTCGCTCAGGCTGCTCACCTTCTCCAGCGCCTGCTCGATCGCGTTCACCTGGCTCGTCGCCGCGGCGGCATCCGCCGCGTTCGGGTCGAACCGGAGCTTGAACAGCTGCACGAGCAGGCGAGCGATCCGCGGATGGTTCGCGAGGGTGGCCTCGATGAAGGCCTGCGACAGCGCGAAGCCGCTCTGGCGCATGTACTTCGCGTACGCCCGCAGCACCGTGATCTCGTCGGCCGACAGCGAAGCGAGCAGCACCAGGCGATTGAAGTCGTCGTTCTCCACCGCGCCCGTCATCACGCGCCTGAAGGCGTCCTCGAACAGCGGCGCGATGCTCTCCGCATCGATCTCGTCGTGCCCGACCAGGTCGAGCTCGAAGTCGTGGATCCAGAACGGGTCGCCCCGCTCCGGCCCGACCTCGTACGGCTGCTCGGACAGCACGCGCACGCCCATGTGCTCGAGCATCGGCAGCGAGTTCGACAGCGCGACCGGCTCGCCCGAGC
Source organism: Burkholderiales bacterium (assembly GCA_041308065.1). Lineage (GTDB taxonomy): Bacteria > Pseudomonadota > Gammaproteobacteria > Burkholderiales > Burkholderiaceae_F > JAOUJD01. Next base: position 4,481 of record JBFZCF010000129.1, on the reverse strand, counting down.
GATACACCTTGAAGCCGAGGCGTCCGGCCGGCACCTCGAGCGGGCGATAGAGGTTGAGCGCGAGGCCGCCGAGCCCCAGGCCATCGAGGCGACGCACGTCGGCGACTGCGGCGCGCGCGGAAACGTTCTCGCGGTACGACGCCGGGAACGAGTTGCCGAAGCGCTTGCACAGCTGCGCTGCCCGCGCCTCGCCCTCCTCGTCGCTGAGCGCCTGGCGCAGGTCGTCTTCCCAGCGCCGCGACGCGTCCGCCAGCCGCCGCTCGACCTCGCGACGGTCGTAGGCGGGAATCCGTCCCGGATTCGTCCGCACGGTCATGTGGATGCGCGCCAGCGCCGCATCGGTGAGCAGCACGTCGAAGTCCGCGGAGCTGCCGTCGAACGCCTGCAGCAGGATCGACTGGAACTTGCGACGCAGCCCGGTCGTGTAGTTCTCGCGCGGCACGTAGATCAGGCACGAGATGAACCGCTCGAACGGGTCGCGCCGGACGAACAGCCGGAAGCGCTGGCGCTCGCCGAGCTGCAGGATCCCGTTCGCGATCCCGTGCAGTTCTTCGGTCGAGATCTGGAACAGTTCGTCGCGCGGATACGTCTCGAGGATGTGCTCGAGCGCCTTGCCGAGGTGGCTGGCGGGCGCGAGGCCGGCCCGCTCCAGCACCTGGCGCTTCTTGCCGCGCAGCAGCGGGATCTCCGACACGCGCGCGCTGTACGTCGTCGACGTGAAAAGGCCGAGGAAGCGATGCTCGCCGATCGCCTGTCCGTCCGGCCCGTAGCGCTTCACGCCGATGTAGTCGATGTAGCCGGGCCGGTGCACCGTCGACCGGTTGTTGGCCTTCGTCACCATCAGCATTGGCGACGGCGCCCTGGCCAGCTCACGGGCCTGCGGCGGCAGCGCGACCACGCTCGCCGCCGCATTGAGGCCGCCGTCGGCATCGCGCAGCATCCCGAGGCCGGTGCCCGGCACGACCTTCAAGGCGAGTTCGCCATCGTGGTCGGCAAGATCGTGCTGCCGGTAGCCGAGCAGCAGCAGGTGGTCCTCGGCCAGCCACTGCAGGAAGTCGCGGTTCTCGGCCACCTCCTCGCGCGCCAGCGGCGGCGCCTGGCGGTCGATGTCAGCGATCACCGCGCGCAGCTGCGCGACCATCGCCTTCCAGTCCGTCACGGCCGCGCGCACGTCGCCGCGCACGCGCTCGACGCCCTCGGCGAGCTGGGCGCGCGCCATCGGATCGGCGAGCCGATCGACCTCGATGTGCATGAACGACTCGCGCGCTCCGTCCGGCCTGGCCTCGCGCGGGTAGAGGCCTTTCAACGCCCCGCCCGCATCGCGCTCCACCGCGAAGATCGGGTGCACGATCAGGTGCAGCGTCAGGCCCTGGCGGTTGACCTCCATCGAGGCGGAGTCGACCAGGAACGGCATGTCGTCGTTGACGATCTCGACGACCGTGTGGCGGGACGACCATCCGTGCTCGCCCGCGGCCGGGCTGATCACGCGGATCTTCGCCTTGCCCGGTTCCCGTCGCTGGGCGAACTGCCAGTGCGACAGCAGGGCGCCGTACAGGTCCTCGACGTCGCGTGTCGCGATGTCTTCCGACGCGGCGCCACACCCAGCCGGTGGGCCGATAATCGGGGCCTGCCTCCCGCGCCCAACGTGCCCGTTCCCACCTTCGCCCCGCGCCTGGCCTTCGTCGATGTCGAGACGACGGGGTCGAGTCCGGCGCGCGAGCGCGTCACGGAGGTCGGCGTCGTGCTCGTCGACATCGACGGCGAGTCGGCCCGGATCGACGAGTGGTCCACGCTGGTCAATCCCGGCGTACCGATCCCGCCGGAGATCGAGTGGCTGACCGGGATCACCAACGAGATGGTGCGCGCGGCGCCACCGTTCGAAGCGGTGGCGCAGGACCTGATCGACCGGCTCGACGGCGCCGTCTTCGTCGCTCACAACGCCCGCTTCGACTACGGCTTCCTGCGGGCGGAGTTCGAGCGCGCCGGTCTCGCGTTCCAGGCGAAGACGCTCTGCACGGTGCGGCTGAGCCGCGCGCTCTACCCCGACCGCGCACCGCACTCGCTCGACGCGCTGATCGAGCGGTTCAACCTGGCCGGCGAGGAGCGGCACCGTGCGCTCGGCGACGCGCGCGTGCTGTGGCGGCTGCTGCAGGTGTGGTGCGCGCGGCATCCGCCGGGCGAGATCGAGGCAGCCGTCAGCGCCGTGCTGAAGCACCCCGGCCTGCCGCCGCACCTGCCGCCCGATGCCCTCGACGCCCTGCCCCACGCGCCGGGCGTCTACCTGTTCTTCGGGCTCAACGAGCACCCGATCTACATCGGCAAGAGCGTCGACGTGCGCACGCGCGTGTCCAGCCACTTCAGCGCGGAGCACCGCACGCCGCGCGACCTGCGGCTGTCGCAGGAGATCCACCGGCTCGAGTGGGAAGAAACCGCCGGCGAGTTCGGCGCGCTGCTGCGCGAGTCGGAACTGGTGAAGTCGCGGCTGCCCGCGCACAACGTCGCGCTGCGCCGGCGCGAAAACCAGGTGATCATGGAACTCGACGAGCATGCGCGGCCGCTCTTCTCGCGCGCGCTCGACTTCGACCTCGCTCGGCTGGGCACGAGCTACGGCCCGTTCTCCTCCCGATCGGCCGCGCGCCAGTTCCTCGCGCATCTCGCGGCCGATCACGCCCTGTGCCTGAAGACCCTCGGGCTCGAAGGCCGGCGCTCCGCCGCGGACGACGGCGCGCCGTGCTTCAACCGGCAACTGAACCGCTGCCAGGGCGCCTGCGTTGGCGACGAACCGCGCGCAGATCACGCAGCGCGACTGCGCGAGGCGCTCGAGCCGCTGCGGCTGCCGGCGTGGCCGCATCGCGGCGCGGTCGCGCTGGTCGAGCGCAACGCCGCGCGCTTCCGGGAGGACTGGCACGTCTTCGACCGCTGGTGCTGGCTCGGCACCGTGAAGACGATCGACGCGGCGCGCGGCCTGGCGGCGACATGGCCGCGCGGGTTCGAAGCGGACGCCGCCCGGCTGGCGGTCCGCGCGCTGAGCGCCGAACCGCCGTGGCCGCTCGAACGGGTCGAGCTCGGATCGCCCTAGGGGCGCGGCTCGACCACGGCGCGCAGGGACTGGCCGGCGCGATACCCCTGCGCCGCCGCGGCGGTGTTCGCGCGCGAGATGACGCCGCCGGTCCAGGTGTCCGCGGCTTCGCCGATGCGCGCCGAGGTGTGCGCGACCGCGACGGCCGGCTGGCCCGCCTCGTCGAGCATCGCGAGCGCGGCGATGCCCGCCTCGTCCTTGCCGATTCCGGCGTCGTTGAATACGTAGAGTCGCGCATGCACCGCGAGCGCGTATCGTCCAGCGCTCTGGCCGCCGTGCGATCCCGTGACGACGACGCAGCCGGCGTGCGCGGCCGTGACTTCCGTCACGGAGTCGAGCAGGACGACAGCGGCGGCATTTTGCATCGGCGTACTGTAGACGACACACCTCTACGGCCGCGTGAACGCCTGCGGCCGCCCTGACCCACGATGGAGAACGCAATGCAGAACACGTATGGCTTCGGCAAGACCGTCGACCTCGGCTTCGATGCCGCGGTGGAGCGTGTCACCGCCGAACTGGCGAAGGAAGGGTTCGGCATCCTGACCGAGATCGACGTCAAGGCCACGCTGAAGAAGAAGCTCGACGCCGACGTGCGGCCGTACCGCATCCTCGGCGCCTGCAATCCACCCCTCGCGAAGCGCGCCCTCGAAGCGGAGCCGACGGTCGGCCTGCTGCTCCCGTGCAATGTCACGGTGCGCGAGGACGAGGCCGGGCAGGTGCACGTCGACTTCATGGACCCTGCCGTCATGAGCCAGTTGACCGCGAGCCCCGACCTCGCGAAGGTGGCGGGCGAGGTGCGCGAGAAGCTGCAGCGCGTGATGACCGCGCTGTAGCCGAAGGTCAGCGGGTGCCGGCGGCGCCACCCGGCAGCGCCGCGGGCGACACCTGGACGTCCGGATAGCGCTCGCGGAAGCGCTTCAGCTCGGCGTCGGCCTCCGCCTCGCGTCCTTCCCTGCGCAGCTTCACGATCCGCTCCAGCCACATCGGCGCGGAGTCCTCGAAATCCCTCGCGGCGTCGCGATGCGCCGCGCCTCGCGACGCCCGCGCCGCCGCGCGCGCTGAAACCGCCGGACTCGCCGCGTCCGAACGCTGCGCGTCCACGCGCTCCGCCGGCGCAGCGGCACGCGACGAACGCTCGTCGCGTGCATCGGACGACGTCGATCGCTTCGCGATGGGGGCGGGCGCCGTCGCGATCGGCGGCGCGGGCAATGGCACGGCACTTTCAGGAGGCGGCGTCGGCGCCACCGCGGTCGCCGGCGCGACGGCGACGGACGCCGGCGCGTGCTCCGCGGGCGCCGTGAATGCAGGCATCTCCTGCCCGGTTCGATCCGCCATCATCACCGCGAGCGTCGACAGCAGCACGGCCGCGGCGGCCGCCAGCGGCCAGCGCGGGCGACGCACG
>JBFZCF010000128.1:0-6024 GCA_041308065.1 Burkholderiales bacterium | reverse complement strand
CCGGCGGCGGCGCCGAAGCCACCGCAGCAGCCGGCGCCGAGGTGGCTGGCGCCGGGGCCGCCGTCGGCGCTGGGGGCGAGGAGCCGCACCCGGCGGCAAGCACGATCACGGCGGAAGCCGTCGCCATCAGGAGGTGTTGCCGCTTCAGCATCGTTCAGTACCTCGCATCGAGCCCGACAGTCCACGACCGTCCGGGGGCCGGCTCGAAAAACCGGCCGTTGCCTTCATTGACGATGATCGAACCCACATGATGCTTGTCGAACACGTTGTCGATGCGGAAGAAAGCGCGGAGCTTCCAGCCGCCCACGGCCAGCGCCTGCTGGACCGACAGGTTCACCACGCCCCATCCCGCCGCGAAGTCCGTGTTGCGATCATCGACTGGCAGGTTCGACTGTGCCCGCCACTCCGCCCCGACGTCGAGGCCGCGAGTCCGGTAATCGGCGCGGATGAATAAAGTTCCGGCCGGAATGCCCGGAAGCCGATTCCCGGCCGGCACTGGCACCGACGGCCGCATGCACGGCGCTGCCGGGCACACCGCGAACGGCTCGGAGTAGGTCGCGCGAATGGTGGCCAGCGCGGCCTGCAGCGACAGGCTCGTCGTGGGGCGCCAGTGGAGGCTCGCCTCGGCGCCGTAGCGCTCCGTCGCGGCCACGTTGCCGAACGAGGAACGCCCGCCGACATTCGCCAGGACGACGATGTCATCCTCGGTGCGCACGCCGTACAGGGCCACGGTCGCGCTGAGCGACGCCGATGGCAGCAGCTTCACTCCCGTCTCGACGTTGTGGCTGCGGGCCGGCTTCAGCGACGTGTTCAGTCCCGCGCTGCCGTCGGGCCGGTACGCCAACTCGTTCAGCGTCGGCGTCTCGAACCCGCGGCCGTACGAGGCGTACCAGCTCGTCGACGGCGCCGGACGATAGACGACGCCGACGACCGGGTTGATGCTGCTCATGGCGACGCTGCCCGAGTCGTTGCCGTTCACGAGGTAACGGTCGTCGCTGACGAACTCGACGCGCGAGGCGCGCGCGCCGGCGGTCACTTGCCACCGCGGCGCCACGTCGGCCTCGAGCTGCAGGTAGGCGTCGCGCGATGTCACCGTGTTGCGCTCGTCGCGCCGCAGCCGCCCCATCACGCCGAGCGCGCTGCCGATGAAGTTCTCGTAGCCGCGGCGGTCCTCGTCCAGGCGCTCCACGCTGGCGCCGGCCGTCAGCGTCGCGCGGTCGAAGAACTTCTGGACCCGGGCATCGATCCCGTCGAACTGCCGATCGAAATCGATCACGCCGCCCGGGTGCGAGCTGCTCGCCTGCACGGCGACCGGGATCGCCTGGTACTGCGTCACCTCGCGGCTGCCGAGCCAGGCCACCACGATCGAGCGCCAGCCCGCTCCGAGGTCGCTGGTCAGTTCGCCCCCGAGCTGGGACTGCCTGGCCGACTTGCGCGTGTTGAACTGCAGCGCCTGTGGCGCGGCTTGCCGTGGATCGTCTTCGGCCTGCGCGCGGGTCAGCCCGAGCGGATCCATCGAGTCGGGCATGTCGAGGCTGTTCGCCGACACGCGCAGTTGCCCGAGAGGGGTCCGCGCGGCCGCGCGCAGGTTGACCACGTCGCGCGTCGCCTGGCTGTGCTCCCGGTAGCCCTCGGTCGAGAAGCGACTGCCGTCGAGCGCAGCGGCGGCCGCGTCGCTTCCTCCGACGAGGCTCAGCCCCGTTCGCCACGTGCCGTATCCGCCCGCCGCGGCCGTGACCTCCGCAGTCGGATCGGACGGGCCGACGCGCGTGGTCATCGCGATCACGCCGCCCGACGAGTTGCCGTACAGCGCCGAAAACGGACCACGCAGCACTTCGATCCGGTCGACCGCGTCCAGCGGGAAGTGCGACACCTGGCCCTGCCCATCGGGCTGCGAAGCGGGAACGCCGTCGAGATAGAGGCGCACGCCGCGCACGCCGAACGTGGAGCGCGCGCCAAAGCCGCGGATCGAGATCTGCAGGTCCTGCGCGTAGTTCTGGCGGTTCAGGGCGACGACGCCGGGCACGCGCGCGAGGGACTCCGAGAGGTTCACCCGCCATTGGGCATCGCGCACTTCATCGCGCTCGATGACGTCGACGGAGGCGGGAACGTCGAGCGCGGCGCGCTCGGTGCGCGTTGCCGTGACGACCGTCGTCTCGAGGGTGGTCGAGGGCGACTGGGCGAGCCCCGCGGGCGGCGCGAGCAACAACGGCGCGACTGCGCATGCGATGAGCGGGAGCGCCCACGGCGCCGTCGGGCGTGGCCGGGACGGGACCGCCAAAGGCCCGCCGCGCGAATCCCACCACCGGGCCGGGCGACTCACGTCGGCCTCGTCGCCAATCGGACGCCGAGTCGAACGGGACTCAGCGAACGACGAGCACCGGGCGGCGCGTGTGGGTCAGGACCCGCTGTGTCTCGCTTCCGAGAACGACCCCCTCGACACCCCGCCGGCCGTGCGAGGCCATCACGATCAGCCCGCAGTGATGCTTGCTGGCCGCGGCCACGATGGCCCGGTGCGGCAGGTCATCCTCGAGCATCGACGTATGGCAGGGCACGCCGGCCTCGCTTGCAGCGCGCTCGACGCGTGCCAGGCGGTCGCTCGCCTCCGCACCCACCTGGGACTGGTAGTCCGCGGACGCGACCCCGCTCGACTCGCCGATGCCGGCATACGGGTACGGCGGGACCACCGTGAACGCGATCAACTCCGCTCCGAGGGCGCGCGCCAGCTCGACGGCGGTCGACACCGCCCTGTCCGAGAGCTCCGAACCGTCCGTCGCCACGAGGATCTTGCCGTTGAACATGGTGCCTCCGTTCGCGCCTGTTCCATAGTAGGGCCGGCGCAAAGGAAAAAAGGGCAGCGGTCGCTGCCCTCTTGAACAAGGCCAACGCGCCGCCTACCGGCCGCGCAGTTTGCGAATGGCGGCGAGCTGCGCCGCGATCGACGACATTTCGGCCTCGACCTTCGCGATCTCCAGGTCGCTGCTGGCGTTGCGGCGCGCTTCTTCCGCCGCCTTCAGCGCTTCGCGCGCCTTGGCCTCGTCGAGGTCCTTGCCTCGAATCGCGGTATCGGCCAGGACAGTCACGACGTGCGGCTGCACCTCGAGGATGCCGCCGGCGACGAACACCTGCTCTTCGGCGGCCTGGTCCGCCACCTTGATGCGGACGACGCCGGGGCGGATGCGCGTGATCAGCGGCGCGTGCCTCGGATAGATGCCGAGCTCGCCGGCTTCACCCGGCAGCACGACGAACTCCGCCAGGCCCGAGAAGATCGATTCTTCCGCGCTGACGACGTCGACTTGGACGGTGGTGGCCATCTGACTCTCCATGCGAAACGCGGCTACTGCAGCGTCTTCGCTTTCTCGAACGCCTCGTCGATCGTGCCGACCATGTAGAAGGCCTGCTCGGGCAGCGCGTCGCACTCGCCGTCGACGATCATCTTGAAGCCGCGGATCGTCTCCTTCAGCGGAACGTACTTGCCCGGCGAGCCGGTGAACACCTCGGCGACGTGGAAAGGTTGCGACAGGTAGCGCTGCAGCTTGCGCGCGCGCGCGACCGCCAGCTTGTCCTCGGGCGACAGTTCGTCCATGCCGAGGATCGCGATGATGTCGCGCAGCTCCTTGTAGCGCTGCAACGTGGATTGCACCCGGCGCGTCGTCGTGTAGTGCTCCTCGCCGACCACGTTCGGGTCGATCTGGCGCGATGTCGAGTCGAGCGGGTCGACCGACGGATAGATGCCGAGCGATGCGATCTCGCGGCTCAGCACGACGGTGGCGTCGAGGTGGCCGAAGGTCGTCGCAGGCGACGGATCGGTCAGGTCGTCGGCCGGCACGTACACGGCCTGGATCGACGTGATCGAGCCCGTCTTGGTCGACGTGATGCGCTCCTGCAGGCGGCCCATCTCCTCGGCGAGCGTCGGCTGGTAGCCCACCGCCGACGGCATCCGGCCGAGCAGCGCGGACACTTCCGTGCCCGCCAGCGTGTAGCGGTAGATGTTGTCGACGAAGAACAGGATGTCGCGGCCCTCGTCGCGGAAGCGTTCGGCCATCGTCAGCCCGGTCAGGCCCACGCGCAGCCGGTTGCCGGGCGGCTCGTTCATCTGCCCGAACACCATCGCGACCTTCGACTTCGACAGGTCCTCCTGCACGATGACCTTGGCGTCCGACATCTCGTGATAGAAGTCGTTGCCCTCGCGCGTGCGCTCGCCCACGCCCGCGAACACCGACAGGCCCGAGTGCTGGGTCGCGATGTTGTTGATCAGCTCCAGCATCGTGACGGTCTTGCCGACGCCGGCGCCGCCGAACAGGCCGATCTTGCCGCCCTTGGCGAACGGGCAGATCAGGTCGATGACCTTGATGCCGGTTTCGAGCAGTTCGACCGACGGCGACAGCTCGTCGAACTTCGGCGCCGGCTGGTGGATGCCGCGCCGCTCGTCGCCCTGGATCGGGCCACGCTCGTCGATCGGGCGCCCGAGCACGTCCATCACGCGCCCCAGCACGCCCGGCCCCACCGGCACCTTGATGTTGTCGCCGGTGTTGCGGACCTTCATGCCGCGCTTCAGGCCGTCGGACGAGCCCATCGCGATCGTGCGGACCACGCCGTCGCCCAGCTGCTGCTCGACCTCGAACGTCAGGCCCTGCTCGACCAGCGTGTTGCCGACGTCCTGCTCGAGGACCAGCGCGTCGTACACGTGCGGCATCGCGTCGCGCGGAAACTCGACGTCGACGACGGCGCCGATGCACTGAACGATGGTCCCGGTGGTTACGGTGCTCATGCTTGTTTCCTCAGTTCTCGATATTCGAATGCGTCAGGAAATCGCCGCCGCGCCGCCGACGATCTCGGAAATCTCTTTGGTGATGCCGGCCTGCCGCGTCTTGTTGTAGATGAGCTGCAGTTCCTCGATCACCTTCTTCGCGTTGTCCGAGGCGGCCTTCATCGCGACCATGCGCGCGCTCTGCTCGGACGCCATGTTCTCGGCCATCGACTGGTAGACCAGCGCCTCGACATAGCGCGTCATCAGCTCGTCGACCACTCGCTGCGGGTCGGGCTCGTACAGGTAGTCCCACGCGTAGGCGCGCTTCTCCTCCGGTGTCTGCTCGAAGCGCGCGGCCGACAGCGGCAGCAGCTGCTCGAGCACCGGCTCCTGCTTCATCGTGTTGATGAAGCGCGTGTAGGCGATGTAGACCGCGTCCACCTTGCCCTCGGCGTACGCGTCGAGCTGCAGCTTCACCGGGCCGATCAGCCGCTCGAGGTGCGGCTTGTCGCCGAGCTGCACGGCGTGCGCCACGATGTTCGCGTTCAGGCGCGTGAGGAAGCCGAAGCCCTTGTTGCCGAGCGCGCTTGCCACGAACTTGACGCCTTCGGCCTCCCACTGCTTGACCCGCTGGAGCACCATGCGCTGCACGTTCGTGTTCAGGCCGCCGCACAGGCCCTTGTCGGTCGAGATCAGGATCAGGCCGACGTTGCGGATCGCGTCGCGCTTCACCACGAACGGGTGGCGGTACTCGGGATTGGCCAGGGCGAGGTGGGCGACGATGTTGCGGATCTTGTCGCCATAGGGACGCGTGTTGCGCATGCGATCCTGCGCCTTGCGCATCTTGCTCGCAGCCACCATTTCCATCGCCTTGGTGATCTTGCGCGTGTTCTGCACGCTCTTGATCTTCAGGCGGATCTCTTTGGTACTAGGCATCGTTCATTGTCGACGGGATGTACGCTCGCTTCGCTCGCACGTGCATCCCGTCGAATCCAGTTAGATGTTCGAGCTTGGGGCGGCCCGGCGCCCGAACATGTGCAAAGGCTGGAAAATTCACGTTGGTCAGTAGCCGGCGGACTTCTTGAAATCCCCGATGGCGTCGGTCAGCGCCTTCTCGTCATCCTTGGACAGGTCCTTGGTGTCTTCGATGCGTTTGACCAGATCGCCGAACTTGGCTTTGATGTAGTCGCGCATCGAACTTTCGGCTGCCAGCGCCTTTTTTACATCGACATCGTCGAGATATCCGCCGCTGACCGCAAACAGCGTCAGCGCCA
>JBFZCF010000127.1:0-6104 GCA_041308065.1 Burkholderiales bacterium | reverse complement strand
CCCATGCGCTGCAGGTTCTCGCACTTGAAGAACAGCGTGCCGCCGGCGAGGGCGTCGGCCGTGCGGGAGGTCATCACCGGCGTGCGGTGCGCGACGCCCGCCAGCCGTTCGGCCGCGGCGGCGACGTCGTCGAATGAGATGGCGAGGGACATGCGCGAAGCTTAATCGCTCCTCGTCGTGGCGGACCGACATGCCGCACGTCGATATGCGTATCGCTGCGCGGCATGTCGCGTGGCGCCGTTCGGGCGTAAGGTCGGCCTCGCAGCCACCCGAAGGAGATCCCGATGCGCGCCCGAACGATCCTCGACACCATCGGCAACACGCCGTCGATCCGCGTCAACCGCCTGTTCGGCAGCGCCGAGGTCTGGATCAAGTCCGAGCGCGCGAACCCCGGCGGCTCGATCAAGGACCGCATCGCGCTGGCGATGGTCGAGGCGGCCGAGCGCGACGGGCGACTCGCGCCGGGCGGCACGATCGTCGAGCCGACCTCGGGCAACACCGGCATCGGGCTGGCGATGGTCGCGGCCGTCAAGGGCTACCGGCTGCTCCTCGTGATGCCGGACTCGATGTCGGTCGAGCGGCGGCGGCTGATGCTCGCGTACGGCGCGACGTTCGAGCTGACGCCGCGCGAGAAAGGCATGAAGGGCTCGATCGAGCGGGCGAAGGAGATCGTCGCCGCCACGCCGGGCGCGTGGATGCCGCAGCAGTTCGACAACCCGGCCAACATCGAGGTGCACGCGCGCACGACCGCGCGCGAGATCCTGGACGACTTTCCCGAGGGGATCGACGCCATCATCACGGGTGTGGGGACCGGCGGCCACATCAGCGGCGTCGCGCAGGTGCTGAAGCCGCAGTGGAGCGGCCTGCAGGTGTTCGCGGTCGAGCCCGCCGCGTCGCCGGTGATCTCGGGCGGGCAGGCGTCGCCGCATCCGATCCAGGGCATCGGCGCCGGCTTCATCCCCGTCAACCTGAAGACCGAACTGCTCGACGGCGTCATCACGGTCGAGGCCGAGGAAGCGCGCGAGATGGCGCGCCGCGCGGCGCGCGAGGAAGGCGTCCTGGTCGGGATTTCCTCCGGCGCGACGCTCGCCGCCATCGCGAAGAAGCTGCCCGAACTGAAGAAGGGCGCGCGCGTCCTCGGCTTCAACTACGACACCGGAGAACGCTACCTGTCGATCGAAGGGTTCCTGCCCGTCGAGTAACGGTTCATGCGCGCGGCGGCGCCCTGATTCGCGCCGGTTACACACCGTTGCACGACCGACATACGGTCGATACGGCACACCGCCACCATGGCGCCTCGAATCGAGGAGGACCGCCATGGACAGCCAAGTCGAACTCCCGCCCCGCGCGAGCGGACGCCACGCCGCGGCGCCCGCGGCGTCTGCGCTCGAGCCGCAGCCTGACCCGAGGGTCGCGGAACTGCGCGGCGCGGCAATGCGCCGCCTGTTTCCGCAGCGACTCGCCGGCCGGGCGAGCCCGGCGACAAGCGACGTCGCGCTGCGGGTCCACGCGCATCTCGCCGCAGCCACGACGATCGAGGACCTCGAGCGGCGCCTGCGCTTGCTCGTGCAGTACCCGACGGAACTGATCGACGAGGTCCGGTTGCGGGACGGGCGCTCGGTGCTCGTGCGGCCGGTGCTTCCGCCGGATGCCTCGATGCACCGCGCGTTCGTGCGGTCGATGTCGCCGACGACACGCCGGAACCGGTTCCATGCCGGCGTCGCCGACCTGCCCGACCCCGTGCTGCGCTACCTGACCGAAGTCGACCACGTCGACCACGTCGGGCTCGTGGGCGAGGTCGACGAGGCGACCGGCGCGCGCCTGGTGGCCGAGGCGCGCTGGGTCCGGCGCGAGGACGAGCCCGGCACCGCCGACTTCGCGATCGCGATCGCAGACGACTTCCAGCTGAGTGGCCTCGGCAACATGCTGCTAGACATGCTCCAGCGCAGCGCCGTCGCGCGCGGCATCGACCGCCTGTGCGGCCACGTCCTGCGCAACAACGTGCGCATGCGCCGCTGGCTCGAGGCGCGCGGCTGGCGCATGAGCCACGACCCGGACGATCCCGGCGTGGACTGCGCGGAACTGCCGCTGGCGAAGAGCGCCGCACCCCTCTGGCGCGAAGCCGCGTGAGCTCGAAAGCAATCGGGGCAAACAATCGGGGTCAGACCCCGTTTTCCGGGCATCCCCGACAGATGTCGGGGAGAAATCGGGGTCTGACCCCGATTTTCAGCCCTTGATGCAGACGAGCGGGCGCAGGGAAGCGACGCGCTTCGCGAGGCCGGCGCGTTCGGTCGCCTCGGCGACGTCGTCGATGTCCTTGTAGGCGCCGGGCGCCTCTTCGGCGATGCCGCGCATCGAGTTGGAGCGGATCACGATCCCGCGCACGCCGAGTTCATCGACGACCGCGCGGCCGCGCCAGCGACGCAGCGCCTGGTTGCGGCTCATCGCGCGGCCGGCGCCGTGGCTCGCCGAACTCCACGCGCGTTCCTCGCTCTGCTTCGTGCCGGCGAGGATGTACGAGCCGGTGCCCATGCTGCCGCCGATGATCACCGGCTGCCCGACCTCGCGATACGCAGCGGGGATCGCCGGATGGCCCGGACCGAACGCGCGCGTGGCGCCCTTGCGATGCACGTACAGCAGCCGCTCGCGGCCGTCGACCTGGTGGCGCTCGGCCTTGCAGGTGTTGTGCGAAACGTCGTAGAGCGTGTCGATCTGCGCGAGCGGAAAACGCCGCGCGAACACCCGGCGCGCCAGGTGCGCGAGGATCTGGCGGTTGGCGAGGGCGCAGTTGATCGCGGCGTTCATCGCGCCGAGGTACTGCTGGCCCTCCGGCGACTTGATCGGCGCGCAAGCGAGTTCGCGGTCGGGCAGCACGAGCCCGAGCCGCGATGCGGCCTTCGCGAGGCTGACCAGGAACTCCGTCCCGATCTGGTGCCCGAGGCCGCGCGAGCCGCAGTGGATCGACACCACCACCTGGTCCTTGAAGAGGCCGAATGCGGCCGCGGCGCGCTCGTCGTGCACGCGCTCGACCTTCTGCACCTCGAGGTAGTGGTTGCCGGAGCCGAGCGTGCCCATCTCGCCGCGCTGCCGCCGCTTTGCGAGCGACGAGACGTTGTCGGGGCGTGCGCCGTCGATACAGCCGTGCTCTTCGATGACCGCGAGGTCCGCGGCGATGCCATGGCCCTGCTCGACGGCCCAGCGCGCGCCGCCGAGCAGCGCGGCGTCGAGCTCGCGCTCGTTCAGCTGGAGCGCGCCCTCGACGCCGACGCCGGCCGGGATGTCGCGCAGCAGCGCATCGCCGAGCCACTCCGCGTTCGGCGCGATGTCGGCGGCGGTGAGGTCGGTGCGCAGGCAGCGGATGCCGCACGAGATGTCGAAACCGACGCCGCCTGCGCTGATGATGCCGCCGTGGTCGGGATCGAAGGCGGCCACACCGCCGATCGGGAACCCGTAACCCCAGTGCGCGTCCGGCATCGCGAGCGCCGGCCCGACGAGGCCCGGCAGCCGCGCGACGTTGGTGATCTGCTCGAGCACCTTGTCGTCCATCGCTTCGAGCAGCGACCGGCTGCCGTAGAGGCGCGCCTCGTGCCGCGTGTCCGCCGCCGTGCGCGGCACGACCCACGTCCAGTCGTCGATCCGGGTCAGGCGGGACAGGTCCATTGTCAGCTCACAGGTCGACCACGCAGCGTGCTTCCCAGCCGTCGCCGTCGCGCGCGACGTTCAGCGCGGTCAGCGTGGCGCCCTTCACCTGCGTGCCGCGCTCGAGCCCCGGGTGCCAGCGCTCGCCGCGCGCGCTGCCGCGCCAGCGGCCGCCGTCCTGCTCCAGCGCGAACCGCCCGAGCGCCAGGCCCTGTGCGTTGGCGTGCGCCAGCAGCAGGTTCAGCCATGTCACGAGCGCGAGTTCGGGATCGGCTTCGGTGAACTCGACGTCGATCCGCTCGGTCGGCTGCACCGCGTCGGTGTCGCACATCAGCGCGAACGTCGCCTCGGCCGCCTGCACGAAGGCCTCGGCGAGCGTCGCCCCGCGGCCGATGATGCCGGTATCGGCGTCGTGATCGAAGTAAGCGAAACGCCGCGCCGCCGAAAATCGGGGTCTGACCCCGATTTCGGGCCCACCCCCGTCGGGTGTCGGAGGGAAATCGGGGTCTGACCCCGATTTTTTCATCGGGCGGTCTCCAGCTCGGGTGCGTCTGCCTGCTGCCGCCGGTCGACATCGTCGGCGAGCATGCGCACGGCGGGCGAGATCGAGACCGGGTAGCGCGGCCAGGGCGGGTCGAGCGACTTCAGGTGGGCAGGCAGCGCTTCGAGCTGGACGTGGCAGTGAGCGCGCACTCTCGAAAGAGTGGGGGAAGGTGCGACGCGGCGGCCGTCGCGCATCACGCAGTCGAGCAGCGGCGTGCCTATGCCCTGCTCGCCGACCAGCCGCACGCTGTCGCCGGCGAACGTCCGGTCGGCGTTCGAGCGCCGCCAGACCTGCTTGCGGCCGGGCCACGTGGCCTTGCCGCCCGAGCGCTTGCGGCGCGCGACGCCGTCGTACTCCTGCAGCTTGTAGACGGCGTCGAGACACGGCGCGTCGCTGCTGGTGGTGAGGCTGGTGCCGATGCCGAAGCTCGCGATCGGCGCGCCGGCATCGACCAGGGCGCGCACGCGGTGCTCGTCCAGGTTGCCGCTCGCGAAGATCGCGCAGTCGCGCAGCCCGGCCGCGTCGAGGACGCGGCGGACCTCGCGCGACAGCGCGTCGAGGTCGCCGCTGTCGAGTCGCACGCCGCGGATGCGGATGCCGCGCTGCGCGAGTTGCGGCGCCAGCGCGGCGACCTTGCGTGCCGCGGCCACCGTGTCGTACGTGTCGATCAGCAGCATCGCGTTGTCTGGGAACGACTCGGCGAAGTCGACGAACGCCTGCGTCTCGCTGTCGTGCGCCTGCACGAACGAGTGCGCCATCGTCCCGAACACCGGGATGCCGAAGCGCGGTGCGGCGTACGCGGTCGCGGTGCCGGCGAAGCCGGCGAGGTACGCAGCCCGCGCCGCGAGCGCGCCCGCTTCGGCGCCATGCGCGCGACGCAGCCCGAAGTCGATCAGCGCGCGGCCCTTCGCGGCGAGCACGGAGCGCACGGCCTTCGAGGCCACGACGGTCTCGAAGTGGACCAGGTTGAGGATCCGTGTCTCGAGCCACTGCGCCTGCGCGATCGGCGCCACCACGCGCAGCACCGGTTCGCTGGGGAAGAACACCGACCCCTCCGGCATCGCCCAGACGTCACCCGTGAAGCGCAGTCCGCGCAGCCAGTCGGCAAAACCCGGCGCGAACTTGCCGCAGCCGTCGATCCAGGCGAGTTCGTCGTCGGTGAAGCGCGCCTGCTCGATGAAGTCGAGCGCCTGCTCCAGCCCGGCGGCGACCAGGAACGCGCGCTCCGCGGGCAACTTCCGCACGAACAGCTCGAACGCCGCCACCTTGTCCATCCGGTGCTGCCAGTACGACTGCAGCATCGTCAGCTGGTAGAGGTCGGTCAGCAGCGGGGAGGTGGAGGCGGGCGTCATGCAGCCGCCGAGGGCTTCTCGTTCGCGCGCGGCGCCTGCCGCATCAGGGCGACCACTTCGTCGTCCGTCAGCTGGTGGAAGTCGACGTAGAAGTAGCCGATCGCGCCGAAGAAGGTGGGCTGCATCAGGCAGACGACGTCGTCGACCTCGGCGCGCAGCGCGTCGATCGTCTCGGGCGGCGCCACCGGCACCGCGAGCACCAGCCGCGCCGGCTTGCGCTGCCGCAGTCCGCGCAGCGCGGCCCGCATCGTGCTGCCGGTCGCGATGCCGTCATCGACGACGATCGCGGTCCGCCCGGTCACGGGCTCCGGAGCGCGGTGCGCGAGGTACACGCCGCGGCGACGCTCGATCTCCTTCAGCTCCTGCTGAGCGCGGTCCTCGATGTACTGCCGGTCGATGCCGGTCTCGGCCTGGACGCGCGGCTCGACCACGATCACCGGCGCGCCGCCGTCCATCACGGCGCCCACCGCGAGCTCGGGCTGCCACGGCACGCCGATCTTGCGCACCAGCAGCAGGTCGAGCGGCGCGTGCAGCGCGCGCGCGACCTCCAGTCCGACCGGCACGCCGCC
>JBFZCF010000126.1:0-6116 GCA_041308065.1 Burkholderiales bacterium | reverse complement strand
TTCGGCTTCCTGCCTGCGCGGCGCGCCGCGGCCCTCGACCCCGTGCTGGCGCTGGCGAAGCGATGATCCTGCGCGACGGCGTCTTCCTCGCGATGCGCGCCATCACCGCGCATCGCATGCGCAGCGGCCTGACGCTGCTCGGCATCGCGGTCGGCATCGCGGCGGTCATCCTGCTGACGTCGATCGGCGAAGGCGTCCACCGCTTCGTGCTGGCCGAGTTCTCCCAGTTCGGCACCAACATCATCGGCGTGGCGCCGGGCCGCACGAAGACCGGCGGGGCCGCGCCCTCCGGCCTGCCGACCGCCGTACGGCCGCTGACGTTCGACGACGCGCGCGCGCTGCAGCGGCTGCCGAACGTCACGGCGATCGGTCCGATCGTCTTCGGCAACGCGGAGATCGAAGGCAACGGCCGCACGCGCCGCACGACGGTCTACGGCGTCAACGAGGACGCTCTGCAGGTCTTCAACATGCGCGTGGCCGCGGGCCAGTTCCTGCCGCCGGACGAGTGGGAAGGCGCGCGCGCCTTCGTCGTGCTCGGAGCCACGCTGAAGAACGAGCTGTTCGGCTCCGGCAACGCGCTCGGCGCGAAGCTGCGCGCCGGAGGCCTGCAGTTTCGCGTGGTGGGCGTGCTGGCGTCCAAGGGCGAGTTCCTCGGCATCGACCTCGACGACACGGCCTTCATCCCGACCGCGCGCGCGATGGAGCTCTTCAACAAGGAGGGCCTGGCCGAGATCCACATCTCGTACGCGGAAGGCGCCGACGCGGGCAAGGTGGCCGATGCCGCGCGCGCCGTCCTCACCGCCCGCCACGGCCGCGAGGACTTCACGCTGACGACGCAGGAGGACATGCTGCGCACGCTCGGCAACATCCTCGACATCCTGACGATGGCGGTGGGCGCGCTCGGCAGCATCTCGCTGCTCGTGGGCGGCGTCGGCATCGTCACGATCATGACGATCGCCGTGGCGGAGCGCACCAGCGAGGTCGGGCTGATGCTTGCGCTCGGCGCGCGGCGCGGCACGATCCTGGGCCTGTTCCTCGGCGAGGCGGTGGTCCTGGCCGCGCTGGGGGGCGTGGCCGGGCTCGTGCTCGGCGTCGGCCTCGCGCAGCTGATCCACCTCGTGATTCCGGCACTGCCGGTGCACACGCCCGTGCTCTATGCGGTCCTCGCCATCGTGCTGGCCTCGATGATCGGCCTGGCAGCCGGCGTGCTGCCCGCGCGCCGCGCGTCGCGGCTCGATCCGGTCGAGTCGCTGCGCGCGGAGTAGGAATCGGGCGCCACCGTCGCGCCCGCGCGGAAGCCCCGGCCCGCGCGATCAGGCCGCCGGACGGACTCCCGCCGCGTCGACGATCCGCACCGGCACCGGCTCCCCGGTCGACAGGTGCACGTCCCGCTGCGGGAACGGAATCGAGATTCCGGCCTCGGTGAACGCCTCGTCGATCATCAGCAGCAGGTCGCTCTTCACCCGCCGCGTGTCGCCCATCTCTGTCATCTCGACCCAGTAGGTGATCGAGAAGTTGATCGAGTTGTCCGCATATTCGTCGAGGTACACCTGCGGCGTCGGATCCTTCAGCACCTGGCGATGCCGCTCGAGCACGCCGGCGAGGATCCCTGACACCTTGCGCAGCGGCGAACCGTAGGCCACGCCAATCGCGATGGTCTGCCGTGCCTGCGGGCTGGAGTACGTCCAGTTCGTCATGTTGCCTTCGAGGAACCGGCTGTTCGGGATCATCGACTCGATGCCGTCGGCGCTGCGGATCGTCGACGCGCGGATGCCGATCTCGGTGACCCGCCCGCGGATGCCGTCGACCTCGACCAGATCACCGAGCCGCAGCGGCCGCTCGATCAGCAGCATCACGCCGGACACCAGGTTCTTCAGCAGCGTCTGCAGGCCGAAGCCCGCGGCGATCGCCAGCGCGCCGCCGAGGAACGCGAACGCGGTCAGGGGAATGCTCGCGCTGACCAGCGCCACCAGGCCGAGGATGGCGGCGACGATGAACAGGATCCACTTGCGCACGAGCGCCGCGCCCTGCGCCGTTGCGCGCCCCGCGGCGACTGCCTTGCGCTCGATCCGGCGCACCACGAAACGGCTCAGCCAGTAGCCGATCAACACGATCAGCGCCGCGCCGAACGTCTTCCCGACCGTGACGCTGCGCGACACGGCCAGCTTGCGGCCTTCGGCCGTCTCGAACGAGTCGTCGATCGCGAACAGCTCGTAGTTCCAGACGTCGCGCGCGGCGAGGCCGGCCTCCGCCCACCGATCCTGCAGGCGCGCCGTGAGCGACGCCGCCCGGCGGTCCTCGAAGTCGGCCCGGAAGTTCCCGACGAGTCGCTCCAGCGGCGAGGCGTCGTCGAGCGCCTTGCGCAGGTCGCGCTGCCGTTGCCTCAGCGTGTCGATCAGCAGGCGCGAGGCCGGCGTATCGGTGTGCGTCGCCGCGCGCTGCCGCGCCTCCTCGTCGCTCAGGCGGCTTTCGGCGTTCGCGAGCTGACGCTCCAGGTACTGCTTGGTCGCACGCAGGCCGGCCAGCGACTCCGTCAGACGGTCATACGCCGCCCGCGCCCGTACCGGATCCTGGAGACCGATGGCGGTCGCCCGCGCTTCCCAGGCGGCCTTCTCGCCATCCAGCTGGAGCAGGTACTCGCGCAGCAGGAACACGCGCTGCGAGGCCGTCGCCGCCGCCTCGCGCGCCGCGGCGAGATCGCGCTCCAGTTCGGCGGTTCGCGATGCGGCGTCCGACGGCGTAGCCGCCGTCCCCGCCGCGGGGCTGCGCTCGGTGGCGACCTGAAGCTCCGCCTTGGACGCGGCGTCCGACGCCGCCGCGGACGCCTTCACCGCGCGCTCGAGATCACGCTCGGCGCTTCGGTGCCGCGCCTCGATCTCGGCGAGCATCTTGTCGAGATCAGCCCGCGGCAAGTCGATCGCCGTGCCGACCGCACTCAGCTTGCGCGTGGCCAGCTCGGCCGTCGCGTTCGCGGCATCGACCTCGGCCTGCGAGGCGCGCCGCCCGATCTGCAGCAACCCCTGGACCGCGCCATCGACGGCTGCCCGCAGCACCGCGATGCCATGTTCCCACTCGCGTTTCCGGAACTCCGGCGTGCCGCGCGCGCGATCCGCCGCTTCGGCTGCCAGCCGTGCCGCGCCCTGCGCGGCTTTCAGCTTGGCCGCGTAGTCGGTTTCCAGGCGATCGAACATCGCGCTGGTCGACTTCGCGTTGGCGAGCGCATTGCGCGCGGCCAGGAGTTCGTTGCGCAAGTCGTCGACGACGAGGACCGAGTAAGGCGGCGGCTGCTCGAAGCCGCGCCAGTTCTCGATCGCGCGCTGCTGCTCGGCCTGCCGTTTCCGCGCCGCCTCGGCCTTCTCGAGCGAGTTGAGCTGCTTTTCGTAGGTGCTGGCCAGCGTCCGCGCGAGCGTCAGTCGCTGGAGGATCTCGGCGAGCGGCGTGCCCGGAGGCGCGTCCGTCGGTGCTTCGCCGGCCGCCTCGATCGCCTCGAGCGACTTCCTGGCCGCGGCGAGCGCTGCACGGACGTCGTCGATGGAGTAGCTCGGCGCCGCGGGTGCCGCGACGGGTTCGCTCTTCGGGGTCCCGGGCAGCACCGTCTGCGCTGACACCGGAAGCAGTGTGCTGCACCCGAAGGCCAGCGCCATCAACGCGTGACGGGCCGTGCTGGACACACGCAACATGGTTGGAGTGGGAGATTCGCGGAAGTACGTATTCTCGCCGAAGCGCCGCGCCTACGTATTCAGCAGCATCTTCACCAGGTTCGGCAGTCCCCTGCCCTGGATGTACGGATCGCGCCCGAGGTCGGTGGCGTGGTCGAGCAGGATCGTCTTCACGCGGTTCGGGTAGCCGGCGAACTCCCGCCGCACCGAGAGGAAGCCCGCGAGCAGGCCGGACACGTGCGGAACCGCCTGGCTCGTGCCGCTCATCTCGACGTACAGGTCCTTCTCCGCGGTGGCATCCGCCGGCGCGGTGTGGGCCGCCGACAGGATGCGTTCGCCCGGCGCGACCAGGTCCGGTTTCATGCGGCCGTCGGCGGTGGGCCCGCGCGACGAGAAGAACGAAACGCCGTAGGTGTGCGGGTTGAGCTTGTGCACCGAGCCGACCGTGATGCCTTCCTCCAGGTTGGCCGGGTCTCCGATCGACAGGTCCAGGTTCGACTGGATCGGGCCGTCGGCGCCCTCGAGCACCGCGTAGCCCTCGTTGCCCGCCGCGATGCAGACCAGCACGCCCTGGTTCCACAAGCGCCGCAGTTCCTGGCACAGCGGGGTGTGGCCGCAGTTGTACGACATCGGATCGAACGCGCCGCCGAGCGACAGGTTGAGGCCGTGGATCACGAGCCGCCCCGCCTGCTCGTTGATCTCCGCCACCTTGTCGAGCGCCTTGATGATGAACGCGTCCTCGCCCGCCCCGCTGTCCTTCAGCACCTTGAAGCCCATCAGCTGCGCGTCGGGCGCCATCCCCTGGTACTCGCTGCCCGCGACGCCGCCCGCGATGATGGCGGCCACGTGCGTGCCGTGCCCGTTGCCGTCGAGCGTGTCGAACGCGGCCTGCCCCGGCTTGTGCAGCACTGGCGCGCCGCGCTGGGTGCAGTCCCATTGCTCGAGCACCGTGTTCTTGCCGTCCGCGCGCCGGAAGTGCGGATGGCGCGCGGCGATGCCGGTGTCGAGCACGGCCCACGTGATGCCCTTGCCCTTGGCACCGTAGCCGAGGTGCGCCGGCCGCGCCTGCACGATGCCGCTCGACTGCGCGATCAGCGCGCGCTTCGACAGGTTCTTCCAGAGGCGCTGGATCTGCAGCTGCCTGAACTCCGTGCGCAGTGTCTCGATGTCGTCGCGCGTCAGGTCGGCCGCGACGAAGCGGCGCATCACCTGCAGGCGCACGAGTTCCTCGGAGGCGTCGCGCGCCGCGGCGAGTTCCCCGATCCGCCGCACGAGACGCTCGCGCCGTTCGTCGATCGATGCCTCCTGCGGTTCGCCGTCCGGGATGTCGATCTGGATCAACGTCGGGAAGCGCTGCTCGGCGTGCCCGTTCTCGATGTCGCGCACGAGGTCGCGCACGATGATGGCGCGCGCGATGACCTGCGTGAATGCCGTGCCCGCCACCTCGCGAACGACCGCGCGCACGGCTTCCGTGCCGAGGTAGCCGGTGGACGAATGGGGATTGGTCTGCCAGTCCGGATTGCGGACGGCGACGTCCTCGACCTGCACCCCGCGGCCGTTGCGCGCGTACTCGCCTTTCAGCTCCGGGTCGAGCGCCACAGGATCGAGCCGCTCGGCGACGTTGACCCACCGGGCGACGCACTCCGGCACGCGCAGCGGGCCGCCGATGGTCTTCAGCACGTCCTGCACCTCGTCCATGCCGAGCGGCGAGCCGATCGTCACGAAGAGGCGCACGTCGGCTTCCTCGCGCTTCAGCGCGCGCAGCACGTCGTAGGCGATCATCGATCCCTGGCTGTGCGCGATCACGATGAACGGGCCGCCGCCGGCCGCGATGCGACGGCGCAACGTGTCCGCCATTTGCGCGCGCTTGCCGGCGTCGAACAGGAAATCGCGCACGTCGTGCAGGAACAGGCGCGTGATCAGGCGCGTCACGATCGCGCGCACCGGCCTGAACGGCAGCACCTTGGCGCGCTTGTCGCCCGCCTTCGGCGGCGCGCCGGCGGCGAGCATCTTCGCCGCGATGGCGTCGAGCTGGCGCTGGTCGGCGGGCCGCAGCGGCGCGTCCCCGCGCACCGACTTGACCGACGCGCCGCCGATCTCGGTCCACTCCGGCTCGGGCAGCTGCAGCCGCTCGCCGTCGGCGCAGGTGGCGTCCTCCGGGCTCGGATAGCGCTCGCGATCGACCCAGTACGCGAGCCGCGTGCGGTCGCCCATCTCGGCGCCGAAGAGCGCGCGATCCCACTGGCACTTGAGGATCGAAGCCTCGGGCTTGTTGCCGATGCCGTGGATGTAGATGACGGTGCCGACGCCCGGCGGCTGGCCCACGTCGACGAGGCTGTCGGCGAACGTCGCGGTCGTCTTCGGCGGGTTCTTCACCAGCGCCAGCCGTGCGGCGGAGCGGCGCGCGGCCACGGACTTCGCCGCGGACGTCTTCGAGCCGGCTGCTGCCTTCGGCTT
>JBFZCF010000125.1:0-6213 GCA_041308065.1 Burkholderiales bacterium | reverse complement strand
TCGACGCGCCGCGCGACCAGTTCGACATCGCGCGCGGCGCACTCCGCTTCGCAGTGCGCAAGCCAGTCGTCGGCATGGGGACTGAGGCCGTGGTGGACATGAACCGCGAGCAGGCGGCGGATTCCCGAGCCGCGGACCCGCGCCAGCCGTGCCGCCGCGTCGAGCAGCGCCATCGAGTCGCGGCCGCCGCTGAGCGCGACCACGACGACCTCGCCGCGCCGCGCCGGCGCCCGCTTCATCGGCTGGGAGCTTTGCGCCGCTTCGTCGCGCAGCCGGTCGAGCGCGCGGGCGAGCGCGTCGCGCACGGACTGCAGCAGCGGCGACGAATCCGGATCAGCTTTCCGCGGTCGTGCTCTTGAACTTGCCATAGGCGAGCAGCCGTTCGTGGCGGGCCGCGAGCAGATCCTTCGTCTTCATGCCCTGGAACTGGCGCAGCGTGTCGGCCAGCGCGCGCTTGAGCATCGCCGCCATCTGCTGCGGGTCGCGGTGCGCGCCGCCCAGCGGCTCGGCGACGATCTTGTCGATGACACCGAGCGCCTTCAGCCGATGCGCGGTCAGGCCGAGCGCCTCGGCCGCTTCCGGGGCCTTGTCGGCGCTCTTCCAGAGGATCGACGCGCAGCCCTCGGGCGAGATCACCGAGTACGTCGCGTACTGGAGCATCAGCACCGCATCGCCCACGGCGATCGCCAGCGCTCCGCCGGAGC
This sequence comes from Burkholderiales bacterium, assembly GCA_041308065.1. Lineage (GTDB taxonomy): Bacteria > Pseudomonadota > Gammaproteobacteria > Burkholderiales > Burkholderiaceae_F > JAOUJD01. The sequence goes on along the minus strand of JBFZCF010000125.1, from coordinate 5,509 downwards.
CGCCCTCGCCGATGATCGTGGCGATGATCGGCACCTTGAGCTGGGACATCTCGAACAGGTTCCGTCCGATCGCCTCGGACTGGCCGCGCTCCTCGGCGTCGATGCCCGGATAGGCGCCCGGCGTGTCGACGAAGGTGAACAGCGGCAGGCCGAACTTCTCGGCCACCTTCATCAGGCGCAGCGCCTTGCGGTAGCCCTCGGGCTTGCTCATGCCGAAGTTGCGCAGCGCGCGCTCCTTCGTGTCCCGCCCCTTCTGGTGACCGAGCACCATCACCGGCGTGCCGTTGAAGCGCGCAAGGCCGCCGACGATCGAAAGGTCGTCGGCGAACGAGCGGTCGCCATGGAGCTCGTGGAAGTCGGTGAAGATGTCGGCGACGTAGTCGAGCGTGTACGGGCGCTGCGGATGGCGCGCGAGCTGGGACACCTGCCACGGCGACAGCTTCGCGTAGATGTCCTTCAGCAGCGCCTGGCTCTTCTTCTGCAGCCGCTCGATCTCCTCGGAGATGTCGACGGCCGAGTCGTCCTGCACGAAGCGCAGTTCTTCGATCTTCGTCTCGAGCTCCGCGATCGGCTGCTCGAAATCGAGGAAGGTCATCTTCGCCATGGTTCTCTCAGTACTCCACGGGCACAGGATCGAGGCTGCGCCACAGATACCAGGTCGCCACGCTGCGCCATGGCGCCCAACTCGCTGCCAGCGACTCGACCCGGGCGCGCCCTTCGCGCCCGGTGACCGCGTCGCCGTCCAGGTAGTGCAGGCTGACCGCCCGCAGCAGGCCCAGGTCGTCCAGCGGCAGCACATTAGGGCGGAGCAGGTTGAATATCAAGAACATCTCCGCGGTCCAGCGGCCGATGCCTCGGATGTCGGTCAGCTCGGCGATGATCGCCTCGTCGTCCTGCCCGCCAAAACGCGCCGGATCGACCCGCCCGCTGATGAAGTGATCGCACAGGTCGCGGATGTACTCGACCTTGCGTTCCGACAGTCCGCACGACCGCAGGGTCGTCGCGCGCCGGCGCAGCACGCTCCTCGGCGTCAGCTCGCCGCAACTCGCGCAGAACCGTCCCCACACCGCATCGGCGGCCTTGACCGAAATCTGCTGGCCGACGATCGAGCGCGCAAGCGTGCTGAACGCGTCGCCGCGCGACACGAGGGCGACGCGCGGATGCTCGGCGATGATCCGGGCCATCGTCGCGTCCGACGCCGCCAGCGCGCGCTTCGCGCGACTCCAGTAGGCCGGCCGGGTGGACCCGTTCACACGCGACGCCAAGTGGTGCCGCCCGGGCCGTCCTCCAGGACGACGCCTTCGGCCGTCAGCGCCGCGCGGATGCGGTCGGCCTCGGCGAAGTTCCGGGCCTTCTTGGCCGCCGTTCGCTCGGCGATCAGCGCGTCGATCCGCGCCCCGGCCTCGTCCGCCCCGCCGCCGCGCAGGAACTGCACGGGATCCCGCTGCAGCAGGCCGAGCGGCTCGGCGAGCCGCCGCAGTTGCCGCGCGAGCGCCGGCGACTTCGCGCGGTTCACCTCGCTCGCGAGGTCGAACAGCACGGCGATCGCCACCGGCGTGTTGAAGTCGTCGTTCATCGCCGCTGCGAACCGCTGCGCATGCGCCTCGTTCCAGTCGACCGCGGCGCCATCGCCGGCGGTGTCGCGCAGCGCCGTGTACAGGCGGCTGAGCGCGCTGCGGGCCTCGGCGACCTGCTCCTCGGCGAACTGCAGCTGGCTGCGATAGTGGGTGCGCAAGAGATAGAAGCGCACGACCTCCCAGTCGTAGCGGTCGACGGCGTCGCGGATCGTGACGACGTTGCCGAGCGACTTGGACATCTTGTCCTCGCCCATCCGCAGGGCGCCCGTGTGCACCCAGATGTTCGCGAACGGTTCGTCGAACGCGCCTTCGCTCTGCGCGATCTCGTTCTCGTGGTGCGGGAAGATCAGGTCCGGCCCGCCGCCGTGCAGGTCGAAGTGGCGGCCCAGCAGTTCGCTCGCCATGGCCGAGCACTCGATGTGCCAGCCGGGACGCCCCTCACCCCAGCGGGAGGCCCAATGCGGCTCGCCCGGCTTGGCGCGTTTCCACAGCACGAAGTCGAGCGGGTCGCGCTTGCTGGTGTCGACGGCGACGCGCTCGCCGGCGCGCAGCTCGTCGAGCTCGCGTCCCGACAGCTTGCCGTAACCGGGAAAACTCCGGACCGCGTAGTTCACGTCACCGTCGTTCGCCTGGTACGCGAGGCCCTTGTCCTCGAGCAGCCCGATCAGGTCGAGCATCTGCGGCACGAACTGCGTCGCGCGCGGCTCGTGGTCCGGCCGGGCCATGCCTAGGGCGTCGAAGTCGTCGTGCATCAGCCGGATGAAGCGCGCGGTGAGCTCCGATGGCGTCTCGCCGTTCTCGGCCGCGCGCTGGATGATCTTGTCGTCGATGTCGGTGATGTTCCGGACATACGTGACGTGATAGCCCGCCGCCCGCAGCCAGCGCTGCATCACGTCGAACGCGACGAAGGTGCGACCGTGGCCGATGTGGGTGCGGTCGTAGGTCGTCACGCCGCAGACGTACATGCGGACGTGGCCGGGCTCTAGCGGCTCGAGCGGCTGCTTGCGGCGCGACAGCGTGTTGTAGATCTCGACCGTCATGGAACTTCACCCCTCGGGAGGACATCCGGCGAACCGGACTGGAAATGCGAGCGCAAGGACAGGAACCCGGGCGAGCTCAGTCAACAGCGCAGTGCGGACATTTCGAGGGGCCGACGTGATTGGGGCGGGCTGTAGAATCGGCGGCAGTATATCAACCGCTCCGTCGATCCACGGCCTGCGCGACGCGAGGCCGCAGCCTGGCCGCCGACCCTCCGTCCTGCCCATCGATGCCGACCTCGCTTCGCTCCTTCGCCTTCGCCGGCGCCGCGCTGCTGGCCGCCGCGCTGCAGCCGGCGGCCGCGCAGCAGCCGCTGCCGGCGCAGGCCGTCCCCGCCCCGGCGAGCGATCGCGTCGAGCTGAGCGAGCTGCAGCAGGTGCAGAAGCTGATGGCGGCCGGGCAATTGAAGTCCGCGCTGGCGCGCGCCGATGCTCACCTCGCGAAGAACCCCCGCGACGCGCAGATGCGCTTCGTGCGGGGCGTGATCCTTTCGGAGCTGAAGGACACCGCCGGCGCGCGCGAGGTGTTCGAGCGCATGACGGAGGAGTTCCCGGAGCTGCCCGAGCCGTACAACAACCTCGCCGTGATCTATGCGTCGCAGGGGCAGCTCGGACAGGCCCGCACCCTGCTCGAAGCGGCCCTCGCCATCCGTCCCGACTACGCCACGGCGCACGAGAATCTAGGCGACGTCCACCTGCAGCTGAGCGTCGACGCCTACCAGCGCGCAGCCAGGCTGCAGCCAGGCAATCGGAACCTGGCCAGCAAGCTGTCGCTTTCGCGCGAGTTGCTCTCCAAGACCCGCATCACCCCCTGAGTCCCGCAAGGAGTCCGATGAAGATCAAGACGCTGCTTTTCTGCGCCGCATTGACGCTGGGTGCGACCACCGCCTCTGCGCAGGGCACGGCCCCGCGCGTGGCGCTCGAAACCTCCGAGGGCCGGATCGTCATCGAGCTCGCCCCGAAGGAGGCGCCGAAGACGGTCGACAACTTCCTCGCCTACGTGAAGGCCGGTCACTATGACGGCACCGTCTTTCACCGTGTGATCCCCACGTTCATGATCCAGGGCGGTGGGTTCGGACCGGACATGGCGGAGCGCTCGACGCGCCCGCCCATCCCGATCGAAAGCAAGAACGGGCTCAAGAACGCGCGCGGCACGGTGGCGATGGCCCGCCGCGGCGACCCCAACTCGGCCACGGCGCAGTTCTTCATCAACGTCGTCGACAACGCGTCGCTCGATTACCCGAGCTTCGACGGCCACGGCTACGCGGTGTTCGGCAAGGTCGTCGAGGGCATGGACGTCGTCGACAAGATCAAGGACGTGCCGACCGGCAACCGCGGCCGGTACCAGAACGTCCCGCTGACGCCGGTCACGATCAAGTCGGCCCGCATCGTCAAGTAAACCCACCAGGAACCCCCATGATCCGCCTGCAGACCTCCCTCGGCCCCATCACCCTCGAACTCGACCACGCGCGCGCGCCGAAGACCGCCGCCAACTTCGAGTCCTACGTGCGCAAGGGCTTCTACGACGGCACCGTGTTCCACCGCGTGATCAACGGCTTCATGGTCCAGGGCGGCGGCTTCGAGCCGGGCATGCGCCAGAAGCGCACCGACGCGCCGATCGAGAACGAGGCGGGCAACGGCCTGCGCAACGCCAAGTACACGGTCGCGATGGCGCGCACCAACGACCCGCATTCGGCGAGTTCGCAGTTCTTCATCAACGTCGCGGACAACGATTTCCTGAACCACACCGCCCCCACCGCGCAGGGCTGGGGCTACTGCGTCTTTGGCAAGGTGACCGAAGGGTTCGATGTCGTCGACAAGATCAAGGCGGTGCGCACCGGGCGCCAGGGCATGCACCAGGACGTGCCCGAGTCCGACGTGCTGATCGAGCGCGCCGAGATCGTCGAGTGAGCCTGGTCGATCCACCGCCGGTCCTGGCCGTCACGCCGACGGCCGCGCCGCTTCTGGATCCGCTCTTCATCTCGGACCTGCACCTCGCCGCGGAGCGGCCGCGCACGATCGCCCGGTTCCTGCAGTTCCTCGCCGCCGACGCGCCGGCGCATCGCGAACTCGTCATCCTCGGCGACCTCTTCGAGTTCTGGATCGGCGACGACGCGGCAGCCTCCGCACGCCCCATCGTCGACGCGCTGGCCGCCTACTCGGCCAGCGGCCGACGCCTGCTGCTGATGCACGGAAACCGCGACCCCTTGCTTGGCCACGGCTTCGCGGCCGCCAGCGGCGGCACCTTGCTCGCCGACCCGATCGTCGTCGAGGTCGCCGGCACGCCGACGCTGCTGTCGCACGGCGACGCCTGGTGCACGCTCGACGTCGCGTACCAGCGGTTCCGCGCGACGGTGCGCCAACCCGGGTTCCAGCGGGACTTCCTCTCGAAATCGCTCGACGAGCGCGTCGCCTTCGCACGCGGCCTGCGCATGCAGAGCGACAGCGAGAAGTCCACGAAGGCGGCGGACATCATGGACGTGACGCCCGATGCCGTCGTCGCCGCGCTGCGCGCAGCCGGCGTGAGCCGGATCATCCACGGGCACACGCACCGGCCGGCTGCGCACGTGGTCGACCTCGGGGACACGCTGGCGGAACGCTGGGTGCTGCCCGACTGGGATCTCGACGGCGCCGAGAAGCGCGGCGGCTTCCTCGAGATCGTCGAGGGCCGGCCCCGGCTCGTGCTCTTCGACTGATCGCCCTTACTCGTCGACCAGCTTGTTGAGCTCGGACGGGTTGACCGCGTGCGCAGCGGTCTTCGCGTCCCCGGCAATCGCGATGCCGTTGCGCTCGAGCGCGGCGACCATCTGGTCGATCACCCGCTGCTGCGCGGCGGCGTGGTCGACCAGTCCGTGCAATGCCTTCGTCAGCGGGTCGTCACCTTCCTGCGAGATC
>JBFZCF010000124.1:0-6293 GCA_041308065.1 Burkholderiales bacterium | reverse complement strand
CAACTACGGCCGCTACGTGAACCCGAAGCTCGACGCGCTGATCGACGCCGCCGCCGTGGAGCCGGACGTCGAGAAGCGGCGCGAGATCATCCGGCAGGCACTGGCCGAGCACAACGCGCAGGTGCACCACGTCCCGCTGCACCGGCAGATGATCCCGTGGGCAATGCGCAGCAGCGTCACCGTCGTGCATCGAGCCGACAACGCTCCCGGCCTGGAGTGGATCACCGTCGATTGACCCGGCCGCGCGGCATCGGACGCGCCTGCCGCGGGAGCGTCCGGACGCGAGGAAGCAGGTAGAATCCGCCGGTTTATCGACGGGCCCTCGCCGGCCCGTCGACACAAGACCAGCAAAGGCGGAGGCGGGGGATGCGACTCATACTGCTCGGGCCACCGGGTGCCGGCAAAGGCACGCAGGCCGCTTTCATCAAGGAACGCTTCGGCATTCCGCAAATCTCCACCGGCGACATGCTGCGGGCCGCCGTCAAGGCCGGCACGCCGCTCGGCATCGCCGCCAAGAAGGTGATGGACGCGGGCGGGCTGGTCTCCGACGACATCATCATCGGACTCGTCAAGGACCGCCTGCGCGAGCCGGACACGGCCAACGGCTACCTGTTCGACGGCTTCCCGCGCACGATCCCGCAGGCCGACGCGATGAAGCACGCCGGGGTGGCGATCGACGTCGTCCTGGAAATCGACGTCCCGGACGCCGACATCGTCGAGCGCATGAGCGGGCGCCGGGTGCACCCCGGGAGCGGCCGCACCTATCACGTGCGCTTCAATCCGCCGAAGGCCGAGGGCAGGGACGACCTCACCGGCGAGCCGCTGATCCAGCGCGACGACGACCAGGAAGAGACGGTCCGCAAGCGGCTCGAGGTCTACCACGGCCAGACGCGCGCCCTCGTTGCTTACTACTCCGACTGGGCGCGCAGCGGCCAGCCCGGCGCGCCGCGCTACCGCCAGATCCGGGGCGTGGGATCCGTCGACGAAATCAGGCAGCGCGCGTTCGACGCGCTGTCGCAGTAAGCCCGTTTCAGTGCATTTGAACCTCACGCTTCAACAATAAGGAGAAAGTCATGTCTGGATTGGCACTCGCCCTGCTCTGCGGCCTCGCGGCCGTGGTCTTCGGCGCGTGGTCGATCTCCTGGATTCTTAAGCAGCCCGCGGGGAACGCGCGCATGCAGGAGATCGCCGCCGCCGTGCAAACAGGCGCTCAGGCCTACCTGAACCGCCAGTACCGAACCATCGCCATCGTCGGCGTGGTGCTGGCGATCATCATCGCGGTCATCCCGCAGCTCGGACTGTGGACCGCGATCGGCTTCGTGCTCGGCGCCGTACTGTCGGGCGCCGCAGGCTACGTCGGCATGAACGTGTCCGTCCGCGCGAACGTCCGCACGGCACAGGCCGCAACGCTGGGCCTGAACCCGGCGCTCAACATCGCCTTCCGCGGCGGCGCCATCACCGGCCTGCTGGTCGTCGGCCTCGGCCTGCTCGGCGTGGCCGGCTTCTACTGGGTCCTGACAGTCACGCACGCTGGGGCCTCCACGCGCGACCTGCTGCATCCGATGATCGGCTTCGCCTTCGGCGCCTCGCTGATCTCGATCTTCGCGCGACTCGGCGGCGGCATCTTCACCAAGGGCGCGGACGTCGGCGCCGACCTCGTCGGCAAGGTCGAGGCCGGCATTCCTGAAGACGACCCGCGCAACCCGGCCGTGATCGCCGACAACGTCGGCGACAACGTCGGCGACTGCGCCGGCATGGCCGCGGACCTGTTCGAGACCTTCGCCGTGACCGTCATTGCCACCATGCTCATCGGCGGCATGGTGTTCCAGGGCCCGACCGACGCCGGCATCATCTACCCGCTGGTGATCTCCGGCGTGTCGATCCTGGCGTCGATCGTCGGCTGCATGTTCGTGAAAGCCCGCGAAGGCGGCAAGATCATGAACGCGCTCTACCGCGGCCTGCTGGTCGCCGGCGCGATCTCGCTGGTGCTGTTCTATCCGGTGACGGCCTGGATTCTCGGACCGGTGGCCGCCTCGGCCGGCGTCACCGTGATGAATCTGTACCTTGCGGCCGTGGTGGGCCTCGTGCTGACCGCCGCGCTGGTCTACATCACCGAGTACTACACGGGCACGCAGTTCGCGCCGGTGAAGTACGTCGCACAGGCGTCGACGACGGGCCATGCCACCAACATCATTGCCGGCATCGCCGTGTCGCTGAAGGCCTGCGCGTGGCCCGTGATCGCGATCTCGGCCGCCATCCTCGCGTCGCACTGGCTTGCAGGCCTGTACGGCATCGCGGTCGCCGCGACCTCGATGCTGTCGATGACCGGCATCATCGTCGCGCTCGACGCCTACGGCCCGATCACGGACAACGCCGGCGGCATCGCCGAGATGGCCGACATGCCGAAGGAAGTGCGCGCGATCACCGATCCTCTGGACGCCGTCGGCAACACGACCAAGGCCGTCACCAAGGGTTATGCGATCGGCTCGGCCGGCCTGGCCGCGCTGGTGCTGTTCGCCGACTACACCGGCGGGCTGCGTCAGGCCGGCGTGGAGGTCACGTTCGACCTGTCGAACCACATGGTGATCGTTGGCCTCTTCATCGGCGGCCTGATCCCCTTCCTGTTCGGCGCGATGGCGATGGAAGCGGTCGGCCGCGCGGCGGGCTCGGTCGTGGAGGAAGTGCGCCGTCAGTTCCGGGAGATCCCGGGAATCATGGAGTACAAGGCCAAACCCGACTACAGCAGGGCCGTCGACATGCTCACGACGGCGGCGATCAAGGAAATGATGATCCCGTCGATCCTGCCGGTGCTGGTGCCGATCGTCGTCGGCATCTTCCTCGGGCCCGCGGCACTCGGCGGCGTGCTGATGGGCACGATCGTCACGGGCCTGTTCGTCGCGATCTCCATGACCACCGGCGGCGGCGCGTGGGACAACGCCAAGAAGTACATCGAGGAAGGCCATCACGGCGGCAAGGGGTCGGACGCGCACAAGGCCGCGGTCACCGGCGACACGGTCGGCGACCCGTACAAGGACACGGCCGGCCCGGCCGTCAACCCGCTGATCAAGATCATCAACATCGTCGCGCTGCTGATCGTCCCGATCATCGCGTCGATCCACGGTGGCAAGCCCGCGCCGGCGGCAGCCGCGCCGGCTCCGGTCGTCACCGAGGTGGCCGTGGCCGTGCCGGTGCTGGTCGTGATCGGCGTCCCGAACCGGGTGCACTTCGAGAGTGGATCGGACAACGTCTCCGCCGCCGGCAAGCGCATCCTGAACGGCTACGCACAGGCCCTGAAAGCCAGCCCGGACGCCAAGGTCGAGCTGTCGGGCTATGCCGATCCGAGCGGCGACGCGGCCAAGAACCTCGAACTCGCGAAGGCGCGCGCGATGACGGTGCGTGACGCCCTCGTCGCAGACGGCATCGCGGCCGAGCGGATCGCGCTGGTGAAACCGACCGAGGTGATCGTCGGCCAGGGCCACGACGCCGACGCGCGCCGCGTCGACATCGTCCTGCGCTGAAGCGCCTGCATCCCGCCCTCAGGATGCGCACCGGCGATGGAGAGGAACCGCTCCGCAGCGCCGTGACGACTGAGCGAGCAGGCCTGCAGGCCAGAGGGCGGTCGGCGCGAGCCGCACCGCCCTTTTTTCCAATGAGAACTCCATGCAGATCCGCGACGCGACTCCGGGCGACATCGCCGCCGTTCAGGCGATCTACGAACACCACGTGCGGCATGGACTCGGCACGTTCGAAACGGCGCCGCCCGGCGTCGAGGAGATGCAGCGGCGCTACGCTCAGGTCACCGGCGACGGGTTCCCTTACCTCGTCGCCGAGGAGCCGGGACGGATCCTCGGGTACGCCTACGCGAATCACTTCCGCACGCGCGCGGCGTACCGCCACACCGTCGAGGACTCGATCTACATCGCGGCCGACGCCATGGGGCGCGGCGTCGGCACGGGCCTGCTGAACGCGCTGGTCGAACGCTGCACGGCGCTCGGACTGCGCCAGATGCTGGCCGTGATCGGAGACTCCGGGAACGCAGCTTCGATCGGCGTGCACCGGCGTTGCGGCTTCGAGCACACGGGCGTGATGAAAGCGGTCGGACGCAAGTTCGACCGGTGGGTCGACGTCGTGATCATGCAGCGGGCCCTCGGGCCGGGTTCGAGCACGCCGCCCGGCTAGCGCGACTTCGATCCGGCGCGCAGCCGATGCCCCGGCACGCCGGTTCTCACTCGTTGCGAATGTGAATGAGCCGCGAGAGGGCCAGCAGATTGGCAGGTTCGACCGACAGCACTTTCCACCCGTGACGCGTTACGTGGTGTTCCAGGCTGAATTCAGAGCGAAAGCCGAGCCACCCCGCCAGCGGGCGAAGCAGAAGCTCCAGGGACCGCCACGGTGGCTGGCCGCTGAAGTGGTTGACGATGACGATGTGTCCGCCCTTGCGGCAGACCCTGCGCACCTCGGCCACGAGCCTGTCGGGATGCGGCGTGACGGACAGCACGTAAGGCAGCGTGACGCAGTCAAATGCGCCGTCAGCGAAGTCCATCGCTTCAGCGTCCATGACTCGCAAGTCGATGCGCCCGGCGTCTTTCTCGCTGACCTTCCGCTGCGCTGCGGCCAGCATGTCCCTGGAAACGTCGATGCCCGTGATCTGCGCCTGCGCCGGGTAACGACCGAGCGTAAGGCCCGTGCCAACGCCCACTTCGAGGATGCGTTCAGGCGCCAGCCTCGCAACCAGTTGCGCCATCGCCATCCGGCCCGGGCTGAGCACTGCTCCGAACACGAGGTCGTATAGGGGCGCGTAGCGCCGGTAGCTGCGCTCGACCTGCGCGCGGGACACCGGGGTCAAGTTGGAACTGGCGGAAGCTCGCGTATCCAGTGATGCCTCCTTCGTCGGTAACGGCCCTGCGCAGTTGGGAGTCTGGTCCATGCGTGCGCGCGGAGGGTGGCTAACCAATGCCCCGCACCGTCGAGCCGGCGTCCCGCACGTGGGCGAGGGCCTCGGACGCCGACTCGTAGATGTGCGGTGCAACCCCGCGGCCATCCAGCGCCGAGCCGAGCTTCGCGCGCAGGAACCCGGACGTCGTGTAGCGGCTGACCCCGAAGTAGTGGTTCTCGACAAGCGACTTCACCATCGCGGCGTACTCGGCCTCCACCTGCGGGTCGAGGTCGAAGTGATCGTAGTTCACGATCCCGTACACCTTGTGGCCGATCGCGTTCAGCCGGCGCTCGATCTCCGCGTGGATGGCTTTCACATCGGCGCTCGACTTCACGCTGAGCCGCTCGAAGTTCAGGAACAGGATGTTGTGTTCCTCATCGTACGCCAGCCGCTGCTCGAGCGGGACGGCGAGCATGCGCTCCCGCAGGTTCATCGGCTCGAGGCGGAAGATCGACGCGTCCATCAGCCGCGGCTGGCCGCGGATGATCGGCGCGAAGTCCATCCGCGCGAGGATCTCGCGCTCGATGTCGACGCCGGGCGCGACCTCGATGAGCTCGAGACCGTCCGGCGCCAGCCGGAACACGCAGCGCTCGGTGACGTAGAGCACGGGCTGGCCCCGCCGCACGGCCTCGCTGCCGGCAAACGTGCGGTGCTCCACCGCATGCACGAACTTCTTCGGTCCGATGTCGTTGAGCAGCTGCAACCGGCCATCGTCGACGACGACCTGCAGGTCACCCGCAGTGAAGGTGCCCACGAACACGACGCTCTTCGCGGACTGCGAGATGTTGATGAACCCGCCCGCGCCCGCCAGCCGCGGGCCGAACTTGCTGACGTTGAGATTGCCCTCGCGATCCGCCTGCGCGAGCCCGAGGAACGCGAGATCCAGCCCGCCACCGTCGTAGAAGTCGAACTGGTACGGCTGGTCGATGATCGCCTGCGTGTTCACCGCCGCACCGAAGTTCAGCCCCGAGGCCGGAATGCCGCCGACCACGCCGGGCTCGGCGGTCAGCGTGAGGAGGTCGATCACCTTTTCCTCGGTGGCCACGCCCGCCACGCCTTCGGGCATGCCGATGCCGAGGTTGACGACGCTGTTGGCCTTCAGCTCGAGCGCTGCCCGCCGCGCGATGATCTTGCGCTCGCTCATCGTCATCGCCGCAATCGAACTGACCGGCACGCGGATCTCGCCGGAGAATCCCGCGTTGTACTGCTCGACGAACGTCTGCATGTGGTACTCGGGCTTCTCGGCGACCACGACGCAGTCGACCAGGACGCCGGGGATCTTCACCTGGCGCGGATTCAGCGAGCCGCGGTCGGCGATGCGCTCGACCTGCACGATCACGATGCCGCCGGAGTTGTG
>JBFZCF010000123.1:0-6305 GCA_041308065.1 Burkholderiales bacterium | reverse complement strand
CTGGCGCCCGTCAGCGTCAGCACGCCGATGATCACGCCGACAAGCGCGCAGGCCACGCCGACCGGCAGCGCGTGGCGCGCGCCGTTCGCCATCGCGTCGACCGCGTCGCGCAGCGTCTGCCGGCCGCCGCGCGCGAATACGAGCGCCAGCGCCATGACGGCGATGACGGTCATGACGGCCACGATGCCGAACCTGAAGAAGGCGGAGCACGCGAGGCCGATCAGGATCCAGAACAGGATCTTGATGCCGGTCGGGCCGAAGCGCGAGGCCAGCACGAAGCCGAAGATCAGGACGACGGTCAGGCAGAGCGCGACCATGCCGGAGAACAGCGGCGTGTAGCCGGAGAACAGCAGGAACACCAGCACCATCAGCGGCAGCACCAGGTACCAACGTTCGCGTACCGCGGCCCACGGGTTCGGGCACTCGTCCTTCGGCATGCCGTGCAGCCCGGCGCGGCCGGCCTCGAAGTGGACCATCACGAAGGCCGTCAGGAAGTAGAGCAGCGCAGGGATCGTCGCCGCCACGCAGATGTCGACGTAGGGGACGTTGATCGTCTCCGACATGATGAAGGCGACCGCGCCCATCACCGGCGGCATGATCTGGCCGCCCATGCTCGACGTGGCCTCGACCCCGCCGGCGAATTCGGCCTTGTACCCGAAGCGTTTCATCAGCGGGATGGTGAACTGGCCGGTGGTGACGACGTTCGCCACGCCCGAGCCGTTGATCGTGCCCATCAGCGCGGACGACACCACCGCGACCTTGGCCGGCCCGCCGCGCTTGTGGCCGAACAGCCCGAGCGCGAAGTCGGTGAAGAGCTTGATCATCCCGGCCTGCTCGAGGAAGGAGCCGAACAGGATGAACAGGAAGATGTACGACGACGACACGTAGGTCGGCGTGCCGTAGATGCCCTCGGTGCCGAAGCCGAGCTGGCCGACGATCTGGTCGAAGCCGTAGCCGCGGTGCGCCAGGGTGCCGGGCAGGTACTGCCCGAAAAGGCCGTACAGCAGGAAGGCGGCGCAGATGATCGGCAGCGCGATTCCCATCACGCGGCGCGCGGCTTCGAAGACCAGCACGATGGTCACGATGCCGATCACCATGTCCCAGTCGGTCAGCTCGCCGGCGCGCTGGATCAGGTCGGCTTCGAAGATCCAGTGATAGAAGCTGAAGACGAAGCCGATGCCGCCGACGATCCAGCCGATCCAGCGGCGCCCCGCGGGCGGCATCAGCAGGAAGGTCATCAGCAGCAGGAAGCCGACGTGCAGCGCGCGCACCACCGTGCTTGACAGCGGGCTGAACGCCGCCGTGACCACCTGGAAGGTGGAAAAGGCGACGGCGACCGCGTAGACGGCCGGCGGAAAGCGGAAGGTGCCGTGCTGCAGGTCGGCGTTGGCGTCGGGAACCGGCTGGGTCATCGAGTGGCTCGCAAAAAAAATGGCACAGCCGGAGCTGTGCCATCTTCGATCGGAACTGCGCGGCTGCGGATTACTTTAGCAGTCCGGCCTCGCGGTAGTACTTCTCGGCGCCCGGATGCAGCGGAACCGGGGGGTCCTTCGGAGCGTCGGCCGGGTTGATCGACTTGGCCGCCGAGTGCGCGGCCGCCATCTGGTCGAGGTTGGTGAACAGCGCCTTGGTCATCGTGTACACCATGTCCGCCGGGACGCCCTCGTGCGTGACGAGGAAGTTCTTGACGGTCGCGGTCGGCGTCGCGGCGTGCTCGCCGTAAGTGTTGGCCGGGATCGTGCCGGCCTGGTACGCCGGGTCGCCGATCTTGGCGATGACGTCGGCCGGGATGCTGACCATGTTGATCTTCACCGACGTGGCGAGGTCGCGGATCGAGGCGACGCCGATGCCGGCGGACTGCAGCGTGACGTCGAGCTGGCGGTTCTTGATCAGTTCCACCGACTCGCCGAACGGCAGGAACTCGACCTTGGCGAAGTCCTTGTACGTCATGCCGGCGGCCTTCAGGATCGCGCGGGCGTTCAGCTCGGTGCCGGAGCGCGGCGCGCCCACGGAGATGCGCTTGCCTTTCAGGTCGGCCAGCGTCTTGATGCCCGAGTCGGCGCTGGCGACGATCTGGATGTAGTTGGGGTAGATCCCGGCGACGGTGCGCAGCTTCGCGAGCGGCGTCTTGAAGCCGGCGTCCTCGACGCCCTTCCACGCGTCCGACAGGGAGTCGCCGAGCGTGAAGGCGATCTCGCCGCGGCCGGCCTGCAGCAGGTTCAGGTTCTCGACCGAAGCCTTGGTCGCCTGGACGCTGGTCTTGGCGTCCGGCATGGCCTTGCCGTAGATCTGGCCGAGCGCGACGCCGAGCGGGTAGTACACGCCGCTCTGGCCGCCGGTGAGGATGTTGACGAACTTCTGCTGCGCCGCGGCTCCAGCCGACAGCCCGGCGAACGCCAGGCCGACGACGAAGGAGCGAAACAGGGCACGGGCCGATGAATGCATTCCAGGTCTCCTTGTGGATGAGTCCCGCTTGCTTGCGGGCGTTCTGCGTGTGGTGCGCGGATTATAGGTTCGACATCGGGTCCCGCCCCATGCGGTCGAACCCGGTGCGTAGTCAACGCAGCGGACCGGCCGCCCGCTGACCGCCGGCTCTGGCAGACTCGCGCCCATGAACCCCGCCATCGAGTCCTCCCTTGCGTGCTGGCACGCGATGATCGCGAGCGGCGACACCGGCCGCCTGCGGTCGCTGCTGGCGCCCGACTGCGTGTTCCGTTCGCCGGTCGCCCACCAGCCGTACCGCGGCGCCGACCGCACGGAACTCGTCCTCTCGACGGCAGCCGCCGTCTTCGAGGACTTCGCGTACCACCGCCGGTTCGCCAACGGCAACGACGTCGCCCTCGAGTTCTCGGCGCGCATCGGCGCGACGGAGTTGAAGGGCATCGACCTGATCCGTTTCGGCGACGACGGCCTGATCACCGAATTCGAGGTGATGGTGCGGCCGGCCAGCGGACTGCAGGCGCTCGGCGCGGAAATGGCGCGCCGCCTGACGGGGCGCCTCTGAGGCCGGGTCGGGCGATGGCCCCCCGCGCGTACGCCGCCTTCTAGGCCGTCGCGGCGGGGAGGAACTCGCGCAGCGCCGCCTGCAGGGCGGCCGTGTCGACCGGCTTCGACAACACCCTGCGGACGCCGGCGGCCGTCGCGGAGCGCGGATCGAGCAGGTCGCTGCGCCCGCTGTACAGCACCACCGGCACCCCGGCGCGCCGGGCGACGAGCGCGCGCGTCAGCTCCATCCCCGTCATTCCCGGCATCGTGTGATCGGTCAGCACGACGTCGAACCGCTCGGGCTCGAGCGAAAACCAGTGCAGCGCGTCGGCGGGATCGCTCGCCGCCACGACTTCGAGCCCCCAGCCCTGCAGCAGTTCGCGCATGTAGCCCAGCACCGACGGCTCGTCCTCGACCAGCAGGACGCGCCCGCGCAGCGCGGGGGCGTCGCGTCGGGCTTCCTCGGGCGCGCCGTCGGACGGCGTGCCGTCGCGCGCGGCCACCGGCAGCAGCACCCGGAACGTGGTGCCCCTGCCGCGCTGCGACTCGACGAGGACATGGCCGCCGTGCTCGTGCACCACGCCGTGCACGATCGACAGTCCCATGCCGGTCCCTTGCCCGATGTCCTTGGTCGAGAAGAACGGATCGAACATGCGGTCCAGCACGCCGGGCGGAATCCCGGGGCCGGAGTCTGCCACCGACACTTCCGTGAACGTCCCGGAGAAGCGGTGGCGGCAACTGGCGCACGTCATCTCGGGCACGTGCACGAACTGCGCGTTGACCACGATGCGTCCGCTCTCGTCCATGGCGTCGCGCGCGTTGATGCAGAGGTTGAGCAGGACCTGGTGCGCCTGCACCGGGTCGACCAGGGCCACCGGATCGCCGTCGACGTGCGAGCGCAGTTCCAGCGAGGCGGGCAGGGTCGCGCGCAGCATGCGGGTCGACTCGCTGACGAGCGACCGCAGCGCGACCGCCCGCGGCTCGCTGCGCTGGCCGCGGCTGAACGCCAGCATCTGCTGGATCAGGTCGCGCGCGCGGTGGCACGACTGCTCGGCCTGGCTCAGATACGCCTGCAGCTTCGGATCCGCGGAACCCGCGGGGCGCTCGGAGGCGAGGGCGATGTAGCCCATCACGCTCGTCAGGATGTTGTTGAAGTCGTGCGCGATGCCGCCGGTCAGGTGGCCGATGGCCTCCATCTTCTGGGCCTGCTGCAGCTGCGACTCGAGCTCGCGGCGCCGGGCCTCGGCCTGCGTGCGGGCCGTGACGTCGCGGCCCATGTACAGCACGTGCGGTGCGCCGCGGTGCTGGATCGGCACGCCGCGCAGCTCCAGGTCGTAGCGGGCGCCGTCCTGCCTCAGCAGCGTGGTCTCGAACACGATCGGCTCGCCCGCGAGCGCCCGTGCGTGGAGCGCCCGGATCGCCTCCGCGTCCGCGGGCGGATTCGCGAAAACGCGATCGTTTCCGACGACCGTGTCGCGCGTGTAGCCGCTCATCGCCTCGTAGGTCGCGTTGACGTCGACGATGCGGAAGTCGGCGTCGCGTAGCACCAGCGCGTCGGCCGAGGCGTTGAAGATGGCGCGGTACTGCTCCTCGCTGTCGCGCAGCGCCTGCTCGGCGCGCTTGCGCTCGGTGATGTCGCGGATCGTGGCCAGCACGATCTGGCGACCGTCGAGCTCGAGCCGGTTGGCCGTGATCTCGACCGGGAAGATCGTCCCGTCCTTGCGACGGTGCCAGCGCAAGGGAATGTTGAGCGTCCCCTTGCCGTCGCGGATCGAGGGCGCGGTCGACTCCGGCTCGTTCGACAGGTCGGTGGCGGCCAGCCGCAGCAGTTCGTCGCGGGAGTAGCCGTACATCTGCACCGCGGCGAGGTTGACGTCCACCAGGTGCAGCGTCTCGGCGTCCACCAGCACGACGGCCGCCGACTCCATCTCGAACAGCAGGCGGTAGCGCTCCTCGCTCGCCCGCAGCGCCGCCTCGGCGCGACGCCGCTCCGTGATGTCGCGCGCGATCGCGAGCACGTGCGGTTCGCCTCGGTGCCGGATCGGCAGGTATCGGATCTCGACGTCGAAGGCTTCGCCGTCCTTCCGGATCGTGCGCGTCTCGAGCTGGCCGGTCTCGCCCTCGATCGCGCGCTGCATCATCCTGATCCGCCGCGCGACGTCGAGCGTCGGCAGCCGGTCGCCGAAGGTCGAGCCGACGATTTCCTCGCGCTTGTAGCCGTACAGCGCGGTGAACGCCTCGTTGACGTCGACGATGCGGATGTCGCGGCTCCACAGCACCAGCGCGTCGGCCGAGCCCTCGAAGATCGCCCGGTACTGCTCCTCGCGCAGCCGCAGCGCCTCGTGGTCGGCCTTGCGGTCGGTGATTTCGCGGATGAACGCCAGGATCCGCTCCTTCCCGCCGATCGTGGCGCGCTTCAGGACCACCTCGTCCCAGTGCAGGCTGCCGTCCTTGTTCCGCCGGTGCCACTCGAACCGCACCGGCTCGCCGCTGCGCGCCCGCTCCAGGTGGCGGGCCGCCTCCACCTCCGTGTACGGCGCAACGTTCGAGCTGACGTCCGCGATCCGCACCGCGAGCAGCTCGTCGTGCGTGTAGCCGAAGCTGCGGCAGGCCCGCGGGTTCACGTCGACGACGCGACCGGTGTCGAAGTCGTGCACGAAGATGGCGTCCTCGGCGGCCTCGAAGATCGAGCGGTAGCTGGCCTCGGAGGCGCGCGCGATCGCGTCGGCGCGCTGTCGCTCGAGTTCGGCGGCGGCGCGCGCGGCGAAGATCTTCAGCAGCGCCTCGGTGAGGGCGCGGTCGTGCAGCGGCTGGCGATGCAGCGCGACGATCAGGCCGACCTGCCGTCCGCCGGCGTCGCTCATGGAGTGCGCGGCGTAGCTGTCGAAGCGCTGGGCGTGGAACAGGGTGCCGGGGGTGAACTCGTCGTGCACCCCGGCGGCGACGAAGCGCGACTCGCGGCCCACCATCGCACGGCACGGCGTGCCCTCGATGTCGTAGTCGAACGGACGCAGCAGCTGGCCGTCGAGCCAGGTGGCCAGCGAGATCACGCGGCGGGGCTCATCCCGGTCGAAGCGCGCGATCATCGCCGCGTCGACGTCGAGGATCCGGGCGAGGCTGGCCGCCAGTGCTCCGAAGACGTCGCCGCCGTCGTTGCGCGACACCGCGAGCGCGGCCGCGGTGGTCTTGGCCAGTGTCCGCTCCAGCCGCGTCGCCTCCGATGCGGCCGTCATCGGAAGCGCGTCGCCGGGGTGCACGATCGCCTTATGCCGCGGCCGGCTCGGTGCGACCGGCGTCCTCGCCCTCGATGCGCCGGGCGA
>JBFZCF010000122.1:0-6322 GCA_041308065.1 Burkholderiales bacterium | reverse complement strand
CCAGTTGTTCCGGAAGGACCTTCCGGCCGTTCTCGCCGCCCTCAAGCTGAACGTCGCGATCGCGCTGCTGAAGGGCCGCGCCAACTACCTCTGCCTGCACCGGCTCGACCGCGCGGAGTCCGAGGCCCTGCTGCCGACGCGCGAGGACGCGATGCACCTGCGGGCGATCCGTCGCTTCGCCACGGAGACCGCCACCGGCGACCGGGCGGAACTGCCGTCGGTGCCCGAGAACGCGGGGGTGTGGCCGGCGGTGACCTCGACGCGCGACAACTGCCTCGGCGCGGAGTGCCCCCGCTTCACCGACTGCTTCGTGTTCAAGGCGCGGCGCGAGGCGCAGGCGGCCGACGTGGTCGTCGTGAACCACCACCTGTTCCTCGCGGACCTCGCGCTGCGCGAAGACTCGATCCGCGACTTCCTGCCGGCCGTCGACACCGTTGTCCTCGACGAGGCGCACCAGTTGCCGTCGATCGCTGCAGACTTCTTCGGCGTCACCCTGTCGCTCGGCCAGCTGATGGAGGCCGGGCGCGATGCGCGGGCGCTCGGGCTCGCGCGCGCGCCCGATGGCGCCTCGTGGACGCTGCTCACGAGCCGCTTCGAGCGCGCGGTGCGCGACGTGCGGCTGGCGTTGGCCGAATGCGGACTCGTGGCCGGTTCGCGGACGCCGCTCGAGCGCATCCGGCGACCCGACGCGCTGCGCGACAGCGTGCAGGGGCTCGACGACGCAGCCGCCGACGTCGTGCGCGCGCTGGAGATCAACCGCGTGCGGGACGGCGAGCTCGACCTGCTCGCGAACCGCTTCGGCGAGCTGCGCCGGCAGGTGCTGGACTGGAAGCGCGCGTTGGACGAGACGTCGCCGCAGGGCGAGGCGCCCGACGAGGACCTGTCGGTGCGCTGGATCTCCGTCTCGCAGCACGGCGCGCAGTTCAACAAGACCCCACTCGCGCCCGGCCAGGCGCTGGCGCGCGTGCGCGCAACGCTGCACCAGCCGTGGATCCTCGTATCGGCCACGCTGACCACCGCGGGCCGGTTCGACCACTTCCTCGCCGAACTCGGCATCGAGAGCTGCGTGACCGCGCGCTGGGACAGTCCGTTCGACTTCCAGCGACAGGGCCTGCTGTACCTGCCGAAGAACCTGCCGCCGCCGTCGGACCCGCGCTTCCCGGAACACGTCGCCGAGGCGGCATGGCCGTTGATCCGCGCCAACGGCGGCCGCGCCTTCGTGCTCTGCACCACGCTGCGCGCGGTGGACCGCGTGGCGCAGCGGCTCGGCCAGCTGATCGCGGGCGAGAGCCTCGACCTGCCGCTGCTCGTCCAGGGTGCGAGCACGCGCCGCGCGCTGATCGACGCCTACCGCGCCGCCGGCAACGCCGTGCTGGTCGGCAGCGTCAGTTTCTGGGAAGGCATCGACATCCGCGGCGAGGCGCTGTCGCTGGTGGTCATCGACAAGCTGCCGTTCGCGCCGCCGGACGATCCGGTCGTGGAAGCCAAGATCCGCCACCTGAAGCGGATCGGCCGCAACGCCTTCAGCGAGTACCAGTTGCCCGAAGCGGTGATGCTGATGAAGCAGGGCGCGGGCCGGTTGATCCGCGACGAGAACGACC
The DNA here is from genome assembly GCA_041308065.1 of Burkholderiales bacterium. Taxonomy (GTDB): domain Bacteria; phylum Pseudomonadota; class Gammaproteobacteria; order Burkholderiales; family Burkholderiaceae_F; genus JAOUJD01. The sequence goes on along the minus strand of JBFZCF010000122.1, from coordinate 4,721 downwards.
GTGGCGTGCTGATGATCGTCGACGAGCGACTGGTGTCGAAGAGCTACGGAAAGACCGTGCTCGCGAGCCTGCCGCCATTTGCACGGACGCGCAGCGAGGCCGGTGCGATCGCGTTCCTGTGCGCCCCGCGGGACGAAGGAACGCTGGCGGCCTGACTACTTCTTCTGTTGCTGCAGGTAGCGGCTGTTCGGAAAGTTCGCCGCGAGGACGCGTTCAGTGTCCGACTGCAGGTCCTTCAGTTGCAGCGCCTCGTACGAGCGTGCCATCAGGGAGAGCGCCTCCTCGACGGCGGGCGTGCGCTGGAAGTCGCGCACAACCGTCTGCGAGCGCTGGATCGCCGCGAGGTAGGCCTTGCGCGAGTAGTAGAACTTCGCCACATTCAACTCGGCCTGCGCCTGGGCGTTGACGAGAAAGCGCATGCGGGCGCGGGCGTCCTCGGCGTAGCGACTCTCCGGGAAGCGGTTCACGAGGTCCTTGAACGCGTCGAAGGCCTCGCGCGCGGCCTTCGCATCGCGCTCGGAAATGTCCTGGTTCAGCAGCTGCCCGATGAATCCCAGATCCTCGTTGAACGAGGCCAGGCCCTTGAGGTAGTAGACGTAGTCGATGTTGGGGTGATTCGGGTACTGGCGGATGAAGCGGTCGGCGGCCTGGATCGCCTGGGCCGTCTCGCCTTCCTTGTAGTACGTGTAGGCGATCTCCATCAGGGCCTGCTGCGCGTGACGCCCGAACGGATAGCGCGCCTCCAGTTTCTGGAACAACTCGCGCGCCCGCTGCCAGGCGCCGTTCGACAGTTCCGCCCGGGCCTCTGCGTACAATTTGTCGGCGTCCCACTTGGCCGTCTCGTCCCTTGGGCCGAAGTCGACGTTGAACCAGCTGCAGCCGGCCAGCATCGAAGCCGCAAGCAGCAGCGCGAGGCGCGACCACCAGCGGCCCGGTCCGCGGTTCTGATTGGCGACCATGCGAAATGAATCCTCCTGACTCCGCGCAGTATATCGTCCGGTGATGGCCGCTCCGCCCGAGGAAATCGACGACGCCGACGCGGATGCGGGCGACTTCGCGTTGCGCTTCAGCGTCGATGCGCGCCACGCCGGCAGCCGGCTCGACAAGGCGCTGGCGGAGCTGATGCCCGACGTGTCGCGCAGCCGGTTGCAGCAGTGGGTGGCAGACGCCGCGGTGCGCGTGAACGGCGCCACGGTGCGCCAGCGCCACGAACTGGTCCTCGGCGACCTGATCGTGATCGAGCCCCAGCCGGCGCCGGATGCGAAGGCTTACGTCGCGGAGCCCATGCCGCTCGCGATCGTCCACGAGGACAGCGCCATCCTCGTCGTCGACAAGCCGCCCGGGCTCGTGGTCCATCCTGCGGCCGGCCACTGGAGCGGCACGTTGCTCAACGGGCTGCTCGCGCACTCGCCCCAGCTGTTCGACGTTCCGCGCGCCGGCATCGTGCATCGCCTGGATGCCGACACGTCGGGCCTGATGGTTGTGGCGAAGACGCTCGCGGCACAGGCGCACCTGGTCCGCCAGTTGCAGGAACGCTCGGTGACACGCGAGTACTGGGCCGTCGTGCTGGGCGTGCCGAATTCCACCGGCACGGTCGAAGCGCCGATCGGACGCGACGCGCGCAATCCGCTGCGCTTCCGGGTCAGCCACGCGTCGAGCGCGCGAGCGGCGCGGACGCGCTTCGCCGTGGTCGCGTCGGCGCAGGACGGGACCGTACGCCTGTCATGGATCGCCTGCCGGCTCGACACCGGGCGGACGCACCAGATCCGGGTGCACATGGAGTACATCGGACACCCGCTCGTCGGTGATCCGGTCTATCGGCGCGGGCTGCCCGGTCGCGCGGCCGATCCTCGCGCGTGGCGAGGCTTCGCCCGGCAGGCGCTGCACGCGAGCCGGCTCGGGCTCATCCACCCGGCGACCGGCCGCGAGATGACGTGGTTCCGCACCCCGCCCGCCGATCTCGCGGACCTAATGACCCAGCTGGGTTTCGGGCCGCTCGGTGCGCCGACCCGCGTGTTCGAGGAGCGCCCGTGAGCGCGCACGGCCGCTCCGAAGCGCTCATCCCGGCGCGCGAAGCGCGAGGGGTTGTCCCGCGAGCGCGCACGGCCGCTCCGAAGCGCTCATTCCAAGCGCCCAGCGCGAGGGTAGTCCGGTGAACGAGGCGGATCCGGGCTGGATCCGGCCTGACTGGCCGGTCAGCCGCCGCGTGCGCGCGCTGATCACCACCCGCGCGGGCGGCGTTTCGACCGGAACCTGGGGCGCGCCGCCGTCGGGGACGGGCGGCATGAACCTCGGCTTCCTGGCCGGCGACGCGCCCGACGCTGTCCGCGAAAACCGCGCGCGGTTGCGGGCAGCGCTGCCGTCCGAGCCGCGCTGGCTGAAGCAGGTCCACGGGCCGACCGTCGTCTGCGCCGACGACGTGAGTGCGCCGCCCGAGGCCGACGCCGCGTTCACGATGACGCCGGGCGTCGTGGTGGCCGTGACGATCGCGGACTGCATGCCGGTGCTGCTAGCCGACGTCGATGGGCGCTGCGTGGGCGTGGCGCACGCCGGCTGGCGCGGCGTGGCGTCCGGCGTCGTCCAGGCCACAGTCCGCGCGATGCGCGCTGCACTGGGTGCGGGCGAGGCGGAACTGGTCGCTTACCTGGGGCCCGCGATCGGCCCTGCGCACTTCGAGGTCGGCCCGGAAGTGCTCGCGGCCATGGCTGGAACGCTACCCGGCGCCGCGGAGGCCTTCCGGCCGCGCGGAGCCAAGTACCTGGCGGACCTCTTCGCGCTGGGGCGACAGGCGCTGCGGGAGGTGGGTGTTACCCGGGTGCACGGGGCAACGGAGTGCACATACAGTGCCCCGGACCGTTTCTACAGCTTCCGACGCGACCGCGTGACCGGACGCCATGCAGCGCTCCTCTGGATCGACCCCGCGTGAAGTGACGCGGTCGTGACTCGCATCAACGGAGCGGAAGCCCGGTTTGACCCCCAGCGCCCGGCCGCGGAGAATCGGGCGTCAATCGCGCCGGTGCTGAAGAGCGGGACACTCACGGAGGTATGGAGATGGCAACACGCAAGACGGCGGGTCGATCCCCCCGATCCCGCAAGGCAGCCGCGCCGGCCGCGCGTCGCGCGAAACCCGAGGGGGCGGCGCGATCCGCGAAGACCCCGGCCCGGGCGGCTGTCGCGGCGCGGGGCGACGTGAGCGCGGAGGGCGTGGATCAGCCGGCTCACGCACGGCAAGAGGCGGCGACGACGGCACACGGGCATTCGGAGCCGTTCGGGCTTCCGCTGCCCTGGTTCGCGCCGTCGGGCGAGAGCGCTGCGAATGCGATGATGCCGCTGTCGCCGCAGCGCCTGCTCGACATGCAGCAGGACTACCTGCAGCGCATGGGCTCGATGTGGACATCGTTCTTCGAGCATCCGGACAAGGCGAGCGAGCCGATCAAGGACCCGCGCTTCGCCGACCCGGCGTGGCAGAAGAACTCGCTCGCCTCGCTGTATGCCCGCGCGTACCTGCTCAACGCCGAGTTCCTGAACAAGATGGCCGACGCGGTCGAGATGGATCGCAAGACCAAGAAGCGCGTCAAGTTCGCCGTGCAGCAGTGGGTCGAGGCGTCATCGCCCTCGAACTTCCTGGCGACCAACCCGAAGGCGCAGCAGACGCTGCTCGAGACCGGCGGCGAGAGCCTGAAGGCCGGCCTCGGGAACCTGCTGGGCGACCTGCAGCGCGGCAAGATCACGCAGACCGACGAGACGGCGTTCGAGGTCGGCCGTAACGTGGCGACCAGCGAGGGCGCGATCGTCTACGAGAACCGGCTGTTCCAGCTGATCCAGTACAAGCCGTTGACACCTAGGGTGTTTTCGCGTCCCTTCCTGCTCGTTCCGCCCTGCATCAACAAGTACTACATCCTCGACCTGCAGCCCGAGAACTCGTTCATCCGCTACGCGGCGGAGCAGGGCCACACGGTGTTCGTGGTGTCCTGGAAGAACCCGCAGCCCTCCGAGGCCAAGGTCACGTGGGACGACTATCTCGAGGAGGGCGCAATCCGCGCGATCCACGTGCTCCAGGAGATCAGCGGCGAGAAGCAGATCAACATCCTCGGCTTCTGCGTCGGCGGCACGATCATCGCCAACGCGCTCGCCGTGATGTACGCCCGTGGCGAGGAACCGGTCGCCAGCGTGACCCTGATGACGGCGCTGCTCGACTTCGAGGACACGGGCGTGCTCGACGTGTTCATCGACGAGCAGCAGGTGCACCGGCGCGAGCAGCAGCTCGCGAAGGGCGGGCTGATGCCTGGGCGCGAACTCGCCAGCACGTTCAACAGCCTGCGCCCCAATGACCTGATCTGGAATTACGTCGTCAACAACTACCTCGAGGGCAAGCAGCCGCCGGTATTCGACCTGCTGTACTGGAACGGCGACAGCACCAACCTGCCGGGGCCGATGTACACCTGGTACCTGCGGAACATGTACCTCGAGAACAACCTGCGCGTCCCGAACAAGCTGACGTGCTGCGGCCAGCCGATCGACCTGAACCGGATCAAGGTGCCGACCTACGTGTTCGCGGCGCGCGAGGACCACATCGTGCCGTGGAAGGCGGCCTACGCGTCGGCGCGGCTGATGCCCGGCGGCGGCAAGGCCGGCGGCGTGCGCTACGTGCTCGGCGCGAGCGGCCACATCGCCGGCAGCATCAACCCGGCGTCGAAGAACAAGCGAAGCTTCTGGACCGG
>JBFZCF010000121.1:0-6335 GCA_041308065.1 Burkholderiales bacterium | reverse complement strand
GAGGTCGATCGCCGCCTCGACGCCTGAATTGCCGCCGCCGATCACGGCAACCTTGCGGCCCTTGAACAGCGGTCCGTCGCAGTGCGGGCAGTACGCCACGCCCTTGTTGCGGTACTCCTGCTCGCCCGGCACGTCGACGGTGCGCCAGCGCGCGCCCGTCGAGAGGATCACCGCGCGGCCCTGCAGCTGCGCGCCGTTGGCGAGCGTCACCGTGGTGGCGCCGCCCGGTGCGGAAGCCGGCCGCAGCGCCTCGACGCGCTGGCCGCCGATGATGTCGACGTCGTAGCGGCGCGCGTGCGCTTCCAGCGCGGCGGCGAAGCGGGGGCCCTCGGTCTCGAGGACCGAGATGAAGTTCTCGATGCCGAGCGTGTCGAGCGTCTGGCCGCCGATTCGCTCGGCGACGATGCCGGTGCGGATGCCCTTGCGCGCCGCGTACACCGCGGCCGCCGCGCCGGCCGGGCCGCCGCCGACGATCAGCACGTCGAAGACGTCCTTCTGCGCGAGTTTCGCGGCGTCGCGCGCCGCCGCGCCGGTGTCGATCTTCGCGAGGATCTCGCCGATTTCCATCCGGCCCGAGCCGAACGGCTGGCCATTGAGGTAGATCGCCGGCACCGCCATGACCTGGCGCGCCTCGACCTCATCCTGGAACAGCGCGCCGTCGATCGCGACGTGGCGGATGCGCGGATTGAGCACCGCCATCAGGTTCAGCGCCTGCACGACGTCGGGACAGTTGTGACAGGTCAGCGACATGTACGTCTCGAACTCGAAGTCGCCCTCGAGCGCCTGGATCTGCTCGATCACTTCCGCCTCGAGCTTCGGCGGGTGGCCGCCGGCCTGCAGCAGCGCCAGCACGAGCGACGTGAACTCGTGGCCCATCGGGATCGCCGCGAAGCGCACGCCCATGTCGTGGCCGGCGCGGCTGACCGAGAACGACGGCCGCCGGACATCGGCGCCGTCGTGCCGCACTCGCAGCAGCGGACTCAGCGCCGCGATCTCGTCGAGCAGTTCGCGCATCTCGCCGGAGGCCGCGCGCTCGTCGAGCGAGGCGACGATCTCGACCGGCTGCGTCAGGCGCTGCAGGTAACCGGCGAGCTGGGTCTTCAGGGTGTCATCCAACATGGGGTGTCCGGGAAGCGGGTAGGGGAACGCCGCCGGCGCCAGCCGGCGGCGGGTTCAACGCGGTCGATGCGCCTTAGATCTTGCCGACGAGGTCGAGCGACGGCGCGATCGTCTTCGCGCCTTCCTGCCACTTGGCGGGGCAGACCTGGCCGGGGTTCTTCGCGATGTACTGCGCGGCCTGCAGCTTGCGCAGCGTTTCCTTGACGTCACGCGCGATCGCGTTGTCGTGGATCTCGGCCGTCTTGACCACGCCGTCGGGGTTGATCACGAAGGTGCCGCGCAGCGCCAGGCCTTCCTCTTCGATGTGCACGCCGAACATGCGCGTCAGCGTGTGCGTCGGATCGCCGACCAGCGGGAACTTCGCCTTCTTCACCGCCGGGCTGGTCTCGTGCCACACCTTGTGCGCGAAGTGCGTGTCGGTCGTGACGATGTAGACCTCGGCGCCGAGCGACTGGAACATGTGGTAGCTGTCCGCCGCGTCCTCGACTTCTGTCGGGCAATTGAACGTGAACGCCGCCGGCATGAAGACGAAGACCGACCACTTGCCCTTGATCGACTGGTCGGTGACCTCGACGAACTTGCCGTTGTGGAATGCCTGGGCCTTGAAGGGCTGGACCTGGGTGTTGATGATTGCCATTGCTTTCGTCCTTGTTGCTCGAGTGTTTAGGGGGAGTGGATTTCGAACAGGACGAAGTCTGAGGCTATCGCTTATGTCGTTCCAATTCAATTTTCCTAACTGGCCGATAGGCCGGCAACGTGCCGCGGGCGGGCAGCCGCCCGCTGCGAACGCATGGACGTCGGGACCGCGAGAGGGTCGCTACTTCTTCGGCGCCGCGTCGGCGGGCTTCGGGGCGGAGGATGCCGGCGCCGCCGGCGCGGCCGATGCCGCCTTGAGCTTGGCCATCATCGCCTGCTCGAGCGCCTTGAGCTTGGGCTCGACCTGCGGCCGCGTCTCTTCGACGACCTTCTGTGTCAGCGCCTGCTGCGCCCCTCCGGAGAGCTGCTGATACTTGCGGCTGACCGGCGACTCGAGCCACGCGATCAGCGTCTTCAGCTCGTCCTCGGTCAGCTTCTCCTCGAGCGCGGTGCCGAGGGTCGACGGCGCCCACTTGGTCGCGCTCGCGCGCAGGATCGGCGTCACTTCGCCCTGGAACTTCCGAACCTCGGCCTGCAGTTCGGTGGCCACGCCCTTGCGCTTGTCCTCGGGCAGGCGAGCGATGGCTGGCGTGGCGAGCTGCAGCAACTGCCCGGCGGCCTGGCCGGCCATCGCGACGCCGACGCCTTCGATGCCTGGCTGTTGCAGCTGCAGGGCCTTCTTCACCAGTTCCTTCTTCGCGGGTGAGCTGGCGACCGCGGCCGCGGCGGGTGCGGCGGGCGGCGCGGCGACTTGCGCGATGCTGGGCGCTGCGCTGCACGCGAGCATCGTGATGACAGCCAGTGGAGCCAGTCGAAAGGTCGGGTTCATGGAGTTCCTGGGCGGCGAGAGGTGTTGGGGGCCGAAGGAAGAAGCGCCGTGCCGACCCGAAGTCGCGAGTTTAGAGGGCGCCGGAGCGCCGCGGAAGCGCGGCTCGTCGGCGCGGGCGCTGCGGCTGACCGCCGGCCAGGCAGCTTCCGCCGCGGGCGGCCCGTGTCCAGGAAGTAGCATCGCTTGCATGCGCATCGGCATCGACCTCGGCGGCACCAAGATCGAAGGCATCGTGATGGACGACGCCGGTCGCGAACGGGTACGCCGGCGCGTGCCGACGCCGAAGGGCGACTACCGCGCCACCGTCGAGGCCATCGCGCTCCTGGTTGCCGCGCTCGAACCCGGATCCGCCAGTCGTGCCACTGTCGGCGTCGGAATTCCGGGCGCGATCTCGCGCGTCAGCGGGCTCGTGAAGAACGCCAACTCGACCTGCCTCATCGGCCAGCCGTTGCAGGGCGACCTGGAGGCGGCACTGGGACGGCCGGTTCGACTCGCCAACGACGCCAACTGCTTCGCGCTCTCGGAAGCCATCGACGGCGCGGGCCGCGGCGCGCGCGTGGTGTTCGGCGTGATCCTCGGCACCGGCGTCGGCGGCGGGATCGTGGTGGACGGCCGCGTGCTGGAAGGCGCCAACGCCATCGCGGGGGAGTGGGGCCACAACCCGCTGCCGCTCCCGAGCGGCGACGACCTGCCGCTGCGGCCCTGCTACTGCGGTCGCGCCGGCTGCATCGAGACCTACCTGTGCGGCCCGGCGCTCGAGCACGAGGGTGGAGCTGCGTCCGAAAGCGCGATCGCGCGTTACGAGGCCCGGCTGGCGCGCGCGCTGGCCGGTGTCGTCAACCTGCTCGATCCGGACGTGATCGTGCTCGGCGGCGGTGTGTCGAACGTCGATCGCCTGTACGCGAACGTGCCGCGGCTCTGGCGCGCGCACGTCTTCTCGGACCATGTCGCGACGCGCCTGGCGAAGCACGCGCACGGCGACTCGAGTGGCGTGCGGGGCGCGGCGTGGCTGTGGGGCGGGCCGCCGGGCCCGTGAGCAGCGGGCGGCCCGATGCTCAGTTCACCATGCCGTGCTGGCGCAGCAAGGCATCGATCGTCGGCTTGCGCCCGCGGAAGGCGACGAACGACTGCATCGCCGGGCGGCTGCCGCCGACCGCGAGGATCTCGTCGTGGAAGCGGCGACCGATCGCCGGATTGAGCACGCCGCCGTCCTCGAACGCCGAGTACGCGTCGGCCGACAGCACTTCGGCCCACTTGTAGCTGTAGTAGCCGGCCGCATAGCCGCCCGCGAAGATGTGCGAGAACGCGTGCGGGAAGCGGTTGTACTCGGGGGGCTGCAGCACCGCCACCTCGCGCCGGATCGCGTCGACTTGCGCCAGGATCTCGCGCTCGGTCGCAGGCGGCGGTCCCTGGTGCAGCAGCATGTCGAACAGCGAGAACTCGATCTGCCGCATCGTGTAGAAGCCGCTCTGGAAGTTGCGCGCGGCGATCATCTTGTCGTACAGCGCCCGCGGCAGCGTCTCGCCGGTGTCGACGTGCGCGGTCAGCAGTTGCAGGACTTCCCACTCCCAGGCGAAGTTCTCCATGAACTGCGACGGCAGCTCGACCGCGTCCCACTCGACGCCGTGGATGCCGGACACCGACGGTTCGTCGACGCGGGTCAGCATGTGATGCAGCCCGTGGCCAAACTCGTGGAACAGCGTCAGCACCTCGTCGTGCTGGAACGTCGCCGGCTTGCCGCCGACCGGCCGCGAGAAGTTGCACGTCAGGTACGACACCGGGGTGGGCAGCCCGGGCCGGCGGCCGCGCCGCGAGCGCGCGTCGTCCTGCCACGCGCCGCCCTGCTTGTGGTCGCGCGCGTACAGGTCGAGGTAGAACTGGCCGATCAGCTGGCCCTTCAGGCCCTCGATGCGGAAGAACTTCACGTCCGGGTGCCACACCGGTGCGGCGTCCTCGCGGATCGCGACGGAGAACAGCGTCTCGATCACCTTGAACAGCCCCCCCAGCACACGCGGCTCGGTGAAGTACTTCTTCAGCTCCTGCTCCGAGTAGGCGTAGCGCGCCTCGCGCAGTTTCTCGCTCGCGTACGAGAAGTCCCACGGCTGCAGGTCCGCGATGCCGAGCTCGGCAGCCGCGAACTCGCGGACTTCGCGCACGTCGCGCTCGGCGTACGGCCGGGCGCGGTGCCCGAGGTCGCGCAGGAAGTCGAGCACTTCCGACGGCCGGTCGGCCATCTTCGGCACCAGCGACACCTCGGCGAAGCTCGCGTACCCGAGCAGTCGAGCGTGCTCCTGCCGCAGCGACAGCAGCTCGACCATCAGGGGTCCGTTGTTCCACTCCGGCTTGCCGAACTCGGAGGCCTTCGTGACGTACGCGCGATACAGCTGCTGGCGCAGCGCCCGGTCGTCGGCGTAGTCGACGACCGCCGCGTAGCTCGGGTACTGCAGCGAGATCTTGTAGCCGGCGCGGCCTTCGGCGGCCGCTGCCTCGGCGAACATCTGCACCGCGTCGTCCGGCACGCCCGCGAGCGCCTTCGCGTCGTCGACGTACAGCGCGAACGCGCTGATCGCGTCGAGCACGTTCTCGGCGAAGCGCGTCGACACCTGCGACTCCCGCTCGGCAAGTTCCTTGAAGCGTTGCTTGCGGTCGGCCGGCAACTCGGCGCCGCCGAGGCGGAAGTCCCTCAGCTCGTTCTCGATCACCTTGCGCCGGGCCGCTGGCCAGGACGCGAAGTCCGGCAGCGCGGCCAGTTCCTTGAAGCGCGCGTACAGCGCCTCGTTCTGGGACAGCTCGGTGAAGAAGGCGGTGAGCTTCGGCTGGTTGATGTTGTACTGCTCGCGCAACTCCGGCGTGTCGCACACCGCATTCAGGTGCGACACCGCGCCCCAGGCCCGGCCAAGGCGGTCGGTGGCGTCATCGAGCGGCTCGACGATGGCGTCCCACGAAGCCGGTGTCTGCGGGTCGGTGACCTGCCCGACGACGTCGCGCGCCCGCTGCAGCAGGGCGTCGACGGCCGGCGTGACGTGGACGGGTTCGATCGCGTCGAAGCGCGGCAGCCCGGAGAAATCGAGGAGAGGGTTCGTCGGTTGTTCCATGTCGTGTGTTCCAGCTGAGCGGCGGCGCCCTGGCGCGGCGCCGTCCTGCAATGTCAATCGGAGCTAGCGCGCAACCTGCAGGCGGCGTTCCGCCGCCTCGACCGTGTTGACGAGCAGCATCGTGATCGTCATCGGCCCGACCCCGCCCGGCACCGGCGAGATCCAGCCTGCGACCTCCTTCACGCCGTCGAACTCGACGTCGCCGGCGAGCTTGCCCTCGGGTGTCCGATTGGTGCCGACGTCGATCACGACCGCCCCCGGCTTGACCATGTCGCGCGTCACGAGGCTGCGTCGGCCGACCGCGGCGACGAGCACATCGGCCTGGCGGGTGATGGCGCCGAGGTCGCGCGTCTTCGAGTGCGCGATGGTGACGGTGGCGTTGGCGGCGAGCAGCAGCATTGCCATCGGCTTGCCGACCATGTTGGAGCGGCCGAGCACGACCGCGTGGCAGCCGGCGACCGGGTAGTCGATCGACTCCAGCATCTTCATCACGCCGTACGGCGTGCACGAGCGGAAGTGCGGCGTGCCCATCAGTGTCAGGCCGGCGTTCATCGCGTGCAGGCCGTCGACGTCCTTGTCGAAGGCGATCGTCTCGAGGATCTTCTGCGCATCGAGGTGCTTCGGCAGCGGCAGCTGCACGAGGATGCCGTGCACCG
>JBFZCF010000120.1:0-6396 GCA_041308065.1 Burkholderiales bacterium | reverse complement strand
GGCTGCGCCGATCGCACGTGCACCCTCGACGGCACGCGCACTGCGTGCGCGCTCGGTTGTGTCGATCAATCTTCGGGCGGCCGGGCGATTGATCGATCTTCAAAGGCAACGACACCCACCCTGCCCTCCCGCCAAGCGGGAGGGGTTACGACACCCCACCCTCTCCCTCCCCGCCGGGCGGGGAGGGCCGCGCCAACGTGCCGCATCGGCACGGCTTCGCCGGGGAGGAGTGCCGTGCCTTTGTGGATCAGGCGGGCGCGCGGCCGCTCCGGAGCCCGCCTGTCAAACTAGTCGGAGCGAGTGCACGTGCGAAGCCCGACAAAGTCGGGCTTCGCGTACACGAGCGACGCTCGCTACAGTGGCCGCGTGTCGTCGCGCTCGGTCGGACGTCGTTGCGGCGCCAGCAGCAGCCAGGAGACCACGGGCCAGAGCGCGGTGCCGACCAGGCTCTCCGCGAAGTAGACGAAACCCGGCCAGTTGCCGCCGACCCACATGCGCACGGCGAGCGACGCGACCTGCGCGACCAGCAACAGCGGCAGCACGTGCAACGCCTGGGCGCCGATCGGGAACCAGGTCAGGCGCCGATGCAGCGTGATGGCTCCGTAGGAAATCAGCGTGTAGGCGAGCGCGTGCTCACCGAACAGCGCGCCGCTGTGCACGTCCATCAGCAGGCCGAACACGAAGGACGCACCGATGCCTACGCGCCGCGGCTGGTGCACGTTCCAGAACAGCAGCGCCACCGCGAGCCAGTCCGGCACGAACGGCAGTTGACCCCACGGAAACAGATTCAGCAGCAGGGCCACGACCAGCGAGCCCCAGATGAAGAGCGGGTTCGCGGGGCGCAGCAGGTAATGCGGCCGGGTCCCGAGTCGCGTGCCCGACAGGTCGCGCGGCTGGCTGCTGCGCAACGCGAAGGTGTCCCGCAACCAGCCCCTCTTCCACGGCGCGCTCACCGGCGACCTCCCTTGCCGGGTGCCGGCGCGGCGGCCGCCGGAGGCGCTGGCAGCCGCGCCGGCTCGGCCAGCAGCACGAGCAGGTGCTTGTGGCTTTCAACGCCGGCCAGCGGCGTCATCACCACGCGGGCGAACTGGTCCGTGGTCGCGGGCTCCATCCGCTCGACGCGCGCCACGGCGAGCCCGGGCGGGTAGACGCCGTCCAGTCCCGACGTGACGGCGATGTCGTCCTTCACGAGGTCGGCGTTGGGCGCCATGAACCGGAGGTCTAGCGTGCCGGGCTCGGCGCCGCCGTAGGCCACGCCGCGCAGGCCGTTGCGGACGATCTGCACCGGGATCGTCTGGTCCTTGTCGGTGAGCAGCGTGACCTCCGAGGTGTCGCGGAACACGCGCGTCACCTGGCCGACGACCCCGACGTCGTCGATCACCGGGCTGCCCGCGCGAACGCCCTCGTTCGACCCGGCGTGCAGCACGATCTTGCGCGCGAAGCGGTCGCGCGTCTCGTAGAGGACCGCCGCCAGCAGCGAGGCGTTGGGCAGCCGCTCCTTCGCTCCGAGCAGCTTGCGCAACCGCTCGTTCTCGACGGCGAGATCACGAGCCTGCTGCAGCGACTGCGCGTTGGCGAGCGCCGCCTGCTTCAGCTGCTCGTTCTCCCGCTGCAGCGACGCAACGTTGGCGAAGTAGTCCCCGACCGCGCCGAAGGCGCGGCTGGGAATCAGCAACACCTGCTGGACCGGGTACAGCGCGATGCCGACCCCGACGCGTACCGTCTCGAGGACACGGATGCGCGAGTCGATGACGATCAGGGCGATCGCAAGGAACGAGAAGAACGCGAGCCGCGCCCGCGCGGACACGCCCTGGTTGAACAGGGGCGGGGGGCCGTATTCCATTACTCAGCCACGCAAAAGTACAAACCTACTTTTGCGTGCTCAAAATGAAAAAGATCGGTGGCAAAGCCACACGATCTTTTTGAGTTCAACCGCGAAGTAGGAAACACGACGAGCTGGTCCGTCGTCGTGCCTTGATCAGCCGGTCGCGAAGATGGTGCCGAGCTTGTCCATGCGCTCGAGCGCGATGCCGCAGCCGCGCACGACGCAGGTCAGCGGCTCCTCGGCCACGACGACGGGCAGGCCGGTTTCCTCCATCAGCAGCCGGTCGAGGTCGCGCAGCAGCGCGCCGCCGCCGGTCAGCATCATGCCGCGGTCGGCGATGTCGGCGCCGAGTTCCGGCGGCGTCTGCTCGAGCGCGATCTTCACGCTGGAGACGATCTGGTTCAGCGGATCGGTGAGCGCCTCGAGGATCTCGTTGCTGGAGATCGTGAAGCTGCGCGGAATGCCCTCGGACAGGTTGCGTCCCTTGACTTCCATTTCCCGGACTTCGGAGCCCGGGAACGCCGATCCGATTTCCTTCTTGATCAGCTCCGCCGTCGGCTCGCCGATCAGCATGCCGTAGTTGCGGCGGATGTAGTTGATCACCGCCTCGTCGAACTTGTCGCCGCCGACGCGCACGCTGCCCTTGTAGACCATGCCGCCGAGCGAGATCACGCCGACTTCCGTGGTGCCGCCGCCGATGTCGACCACCATCGAGCCCGACGCCTCGGACACCGGCAGGCCAGCACCGATCGCCGCAGCCATCGGCTCCTCGATCAGGAACACCTGCGACGCGCCCGCCGCCTCGGCCGACTCCTTGATCGCGCGGCGCTCCACCTGGGTGGAGCCGCACGGCACGCAGATGATGATGCGCGGGTTCGGCGCGAACAGGCTCGACGGGTGGACCATCTTGATGAACTGCTTGAGCATCTGCTCGGTGACCGTGAAGTCGGCGATCACGCCGTCCTTCATCGGGCGGATCGCCTCGATGTTGCCCGGGACCTTGCCGAGCATCTGCTTGGCTTCCTTGCCGACGGCCTGGATCGTGCGCTTGCCGTTGGGCCCGCCTTCCTGACGGATGGCAACCACCGACGGCTCATCGAGGACGATGCCCTTGCCACGCACGTAGATCAGCGTGTTGGCCGTGCCAAGGTCGATGGCGAGGTCGTTGGAGAAATAGCTGCGGAGAAAACCGAACATGTACCGCCCTGTGTGCCCTGGTGCCCGTTGGCGAGCTGCGCTGCTTCCGTTCCGGCGCCTCTGCGGACGCGTCTTTCTCCAGAGGAGCGCAGAGTCTGAAGAGAAGGCGCGATGATAAACTAATCGACTGCGCAAACTGCACTTCCACCGTTCGCTCTAGCTCGGATTTTCGAGCGGCTTACTCCGGCCCCTCCCCGCCTTGGCACTCGATCTCGACCAGGTCCGTCGCATCGCCCACCTCGCCCGGATCGAAGTCACGGACGAGGAAGCGCAGCGCACGCTCGAGCAGCTGGCCGACATCTTCGCGATGATCGAGAAGATGCGCGCGGTCGACACGACCGGCATCGAGCCCATGGCCCACCCGCTGGGAGGCCACCAGCGGCTGCGCGACGACGTCGTCACCGAGTCCGACCAGCGCGCCGCCAACCTCGCCAATGCGCCGGAGCAGCAGGACGGCCTGATCCTGGTTCCAAGGGTGATCGAGTAGCCATGGCCGACCTGGCGCATGCCTCGGTGGCGGAACTCTCGCGCGCGCTGGCCGCCCGTGAGGTCTCGGCGGTCGAACTCGCGAGGATGTTCCTCGGCCGGATGGACTCCCGCCGCGACCTGAACGCCTTCCTCGACGTGCGCCCGGAAGTCACGCTGGCGCAGGCGGGAGCCGCCGACCAGCGCCGGGCCCGCGGCGAGGCGACCGCCCTCACCGGCGTGCCGATCGCGCACAAGGACATCTTCGTCACCCGGGACTTCCGCTCGACGGCGTCGAGCCGGATTCTCGAGGGGTACATGAGCCCCTTCGACGCCACCGTGGTCGACAACCTCGGCCGCGCCGGCATGGTGACGCTCGGCAAGCTCAACTGCGACGAGTTCGCGATGGGCTCGAGCAACGAGAACAGCGCCTACGGCAACGTGCTGAACCCCTGGGACCCGAAGGCGGTCCCCGGCGGCTCATCGGGCGGCTCGTCGGCCGCGGTGTCGGCGCGCATCGCCCCGGTCGCCACGGCCACGGACACCGGCGGGTCGATCCGCGAGCCGGCCGCGTTCACCGGGATCACGGGGACCAAGCCCACCTACGGCCGGCCGTCGCGCTGGGGAATGATCGCCTTCGCCTCGAGCCTGGACACCGCCGGCCTGATGACACAGTCGGCCGAGGACGCGGCGCTGGTTTTCAATGAGATGCTCGGCTTCGACCCGAAGGACTCGACCAGTGTCGACCGCCCCAACGAGGACTACACGCGCTGCCTCGGGTCGGGCGTGAAGGGCCTGAAGATCGGCGTGCCCAAGGAATTCTTCGGCGCCGGCCTGCAGCCGGACGTCGAGGCGGCCGTGCGCGCGGCGCTCGACGAATACCGCAAATTGGGGGCGGAGCTGGTGGAAGTCTCCCTGCCCAACGCTGAACTCGGCATTCCCGTCTATTACGTCGTCGCGCCCGCGGAGTGCTCGAGCAACCTGTCGCGCTTCGACGGCGTGCGCTACGGCCACCGCGCGAAGGACTACGGCGACCTGGCCGACATGATCAAGAAGTCGCGCGCCGAGGGTTTCGGGCCGGAGCCCAAGCGCCGCATCCTGATCGGCACCTACGTGCTGTCGCACGGCTACTACGATGCCTACTACATCAAGGCGCAGCAGGTGCGCCGGCTGATCGCGGACGAGTTCCAGCGCGCGTTCCAGCAGTGCGACGTGATCGCGGGCCCGGTCACGACCAGCGTCGCGTTCGGGTTCGGCGAGAAGGCGGCCGATCCGGTCGCGATGTACATGGCGGATCTCTACACCGTCCCCGGCAGCCTCGCCGGCGTGCCGTCGATGAGCATTCCGTGCGGCTTCGGCGCCGGCCCGGTCAATGGCGGGCGACCGGTCGGCCTGCAGCTGATCGCCAACTACTTCGACGAGGCGCGGATGCTGGGCGTGGCGCACGCCTACCAGCAGGCGACCGACTGGCATCGACTCGTCCCGCCGGGCGCCTGACCGCGCGGCTGCACGCGAGAATCCACCGAAACCTTCCACCAGGAAACGGGCCATGCAGTGGGAAGTGGTGATCGGGCTTGAAACGCACGCCCAGCTGACGACGGCGAGCAAGATCTTCTCGGGCTCGTCGACCGCGTTCGGCGCGGAACCGAACTCGCAGGCGAACGTGCTCGATCTCGCGCTGCCCGGCACGCTGCCGGTCCTGAACCGCGGGGCGGTGCAGCGCGCCATCCAGTTCGGCCTCGCGATCGGCGCCACGATCGCGCCGCGCAGCATCTTCGCGCGCAAGAACTACTTCTATCCCGACCTGCCGAAGGGCTACCAGATCAGCCAGTACGAGATCCCGGTCGTGCAGGGCGGCACGTTGACCTTCGTGGTGCAGCCGAAGGCGGGCGAGGCCTACGTGAAGACGGTGAACCTGACCCGCGCGCACCTCGAGGAGGACGCCGGCAAGTCGCTGCACGAGGACTTCCACGGCATGTCGGGCATCGACCTCAACCGCGCGGGCGTGCCGCTGCTGGAGATCGTCTCCGAGCCGGACATGCGTTCGTCGGCGGAGGCGGTCGCGTACGCCAAGGCGCTGCACTCGCTGGTCGTGTGGCTCGGCGTGTGCGACGGCAACATGCAGGAAGGCAGCTTCCGTTGCGACGCCAACGTCTCGGTGCGACCGGCCGGAGAGACGAAGCTCGGCACGCGCTGCGAGATCAAGAACCTGAACAGCTTCCGGTTCCTCGAGAAGGCGATCGACTTCGAGGTGCGACGCCAGGTCGAACTGATCGAGGACGGCGGCACCGTCGTCCAGGAAACCCGCCTCTACGACCCGGACCGCGACGAGACGCGCTCGATGCGGAGCAAGGAAGACGCGATGGACTATCGCTACTTCCCGGATCCCGACCTGCTGCCGCTGGCGATCGCGCCGGAGTGGATCGCGCAGGTGAAGGCGGACCTGCCCGAGTTGCCCGGGGCGATGCGCGAGCGTTTCGTGCGCGAGTACGGGCTGTCGGAGTACGAGGCGCAGACGCTGACCGCATCCAAGGCGCTGGCGCGCTACTTCGAGGACGTGGCGAAGCAGGTGGCCGACCGCAAGGCGGCGGCCAACTGGTCGCTCGGCGAGTTGTCGGCCGCGCTCAACGAGTCCGGCGTGCCGGTCGAGCAGGCGCTGGTGTCGCCCAAACAACTGGCCGGGCTGATCGCGCGCGTCGCCGACGGCACCATCAACAGCAAGACCGCCAAGGACGTCTTCGCCGCGCTGTGGGCCCGCGAGGGCGAAAGCGCCGACGCGATCATCGAGGCGCGCGGCCTGAAGCAGATCAGCTCTTCCGATCTTCGCTGCCAGTCCATTCCTTCACGAGTCCCGCTGCCAGTTCGCGTCGGGTTGCGTCAGCATCGCAAACAGAAACGTAGTCGCCGTA
>JBFZCF010000119.1:0-6479 GCA_041308065.1 Burkholderiales bacterium | reverse complement strand
TTGCCGAAGTACATCGCCAGCCGCACGGCCGTGTCGGGCGTGATGGCGCGCTTGCCGTTGATCAGTTCGTTGACGCGGCGCCGGGAGACTCCCAGCGCCGCGGCGAGATCGGTCTGGCTGATCTGCAGCGGCTTCAGGAACCGGCTTTCGAGAAACTGGCCGGGGTGCGGCGGGCGACGCGCGGGCACGCCCGCCGGCTTGGGCTGCACTCGGCGGGGACGGGGAGGGGTAGGCACGGGCGACAACACGGTGGTCGTGAGGGAGCAGGGACCGCGTCGCAACGCGGCCCCGGTCGCCGTCAGTGCTTGTTGGCGCCTTCCTTGAAGGTGCGCAGCCCGTTGATCATCGAGCCGACCACCGTTTCGCCGCCCATGACGTCCTCGCGGATGGCCATGTACATGTGGATCACGGCGAAGATCAGCAGGTAGTACATCGCGAGGTGGTGCACCAGGCGCACCATGTTCGACCCGCCGAGCAGCACGTTGACCCAGCCGAACAGGTTCATCCACGTTGAACCCCAGCCGTACTGCTCCGCGAACAGCGACAGGCCGGTCAGGATGATGACCACCGTGCCGAGCACGTACATCGCGAACATCGCCAACTGCGCGAGCGGGTTGTGCCCGATCCACAGCGGGGGCTCCTTCTTCATGAACAGGTAATACAGCCCCTGCCGGAACATGCCGCTCCACCAGCTGCCGCTCCAGACCGGCGGCAGGAAGATGGCGCGCGCATGGTGGTTGCCGGCGATCGCCCAGTACACGCGAACGACGAAGGCGACGATGAACACGGCCGCCGCGAGGAAGTGGATGAGGCGAATGTTGCCGAAGAAGTAGGTGAACGTGGCTTCGCGCGTCGGCCCGCTCCACGGCGACCCGATCAGGTAGCCGGTGGCGACGAGCACGATCATCGAGAGCATCATGACCCAGTGCCAGATGCGCACCGGAGCCTCGTACACGTAGACCTGCTGCAGCGTTCCGCCGAGCACTTCGCCGCTGGCGGCGTCCACCACCATCGTGCCCTCGCGCGCGGTCTTGCGACCCGCGGGAATCGGGCGTGGCGGTACCGCAGCGGGGCTGACTGCTTGGTTGGATGCCATCGTGGTTCCTCTCAGCGAACCTTCACGGACACGAGTTCTTCACCTTCCGGCGACATCACGTGGGTTGCGCAGGCCAGGCACGGGTCGAAGCTGTGGATGGTCCGCAGGATCTCGACAGGCTGGTCGGGCTTCGCCATCGGCGTGTTCATCAGGGCCGCTTCGTACGCGCCGATCTGGTTCTTGTGATCGCGCGGGCTGGCGTTCCACGTCGTCGGCACGACGCACTGGTAGGAGTCGATCTTGGTGTTCTTGATCTTCACCCAGTGCGCGAGCGCGCCGCGCGGAGCCTCGACCGGGGCCACGCCCTTGCAATCGGACGCCCAGGTCTGCGGTTCCCACTTGTCCATCACGGCCGTGACGGAGTCGCCGGACTTGATGTTCGCCACCAGCTGGTCGTAGAAGTAGCGCATCTTGTGCGCGGCCCACTGGCACTCGAGCCCGCGCGCGGCGGTGCGGCCGAGCGTCGAGAAGAGGGCCGCGACGGGAACGTCGAGCACCTTCAGCGCGCCGTTGACCTGCTCCTGGATCTCCTTGTTGCCGCGGGCGTACGCGACGAGGTAGCGCGCCAGCGGCCCGACTTCGACCGGATGGCCCTTCCAGCGCGGCGCCTTGACCCACGAGTACTTGGCCGACTCGTCGATTTCCTGGATGTTGGTCTTCGTGCCCTTCGTGCCCTTGCCGAGCTCGAATTTCGGATCGGTCACGCCGTCGAACGGATGCAGGCCCTTGGCCTCGTCCGCGTACGTGTACCAGCTGTGCGAGACCCACTCCTGCACCTGCTCCGGATCCTTGAGGTCGACCTCGTGCACCTTCTTCAAGTCGCCGCCCAGGATCACGCCCGACGGCAGCAGCATGCTCTTGTTGCTGTAGTCGTTCGGGATGTCCGGGAAGTCGCCGTAGGACATGACGTTTTGTCCCGACAGCCCGCCGCCCCACTTGGCCCAGTCCTTATAGAAGCCGGCGATCGCCAGCAGGTCAGGGATGTAGACCTGGTCGACGAACTCGATCGTGCGGTCGACGATGTCCTTGACCATGTTCAGGCTGACCATGTTGATCGCGCCGACCGATCCGGTGCCGTCCACGTTGATCGGTGACGGCACGCCGCCGACCAGCCAGTTCGGGTGCGGGTTCTTGCCGCCGAAGATCGTCTGGATCTTGACGATCTCCTTCTGGAAGTCGAGCGCCTCGAGGTAGTGCGCGGTTGCGAGCAGGTTCACTTCCGGCGGCAGCTTGTACGCCGGGTTGCCCCAGTACGCGTTGGCGAAGATGCCCAGCTGCCCGCTCTCGACGAACTTCTTGAGCCGGCTCTGCACCTCGCGGAAGTAGCCCGGCGAGCTGTTGGGCCACGGCGAGATCGACTGCTGGATCTCGCTGACCTTCTTCGGGTCGGCCTTCAGTGCCGAGACGACGTCGACCCAGTCGAGCGCGTGCAGGTGGTAGAAGTGGACCAGGTGGTCCTGCGCGTACAGGGTCGCGTGCATCAGGTTGCGGATGATGTTCGCGTTCTTCGGGATCTGGATCCCGAGCGCGTCCTCGACCGAGCGCACCGATGCCAGCGCATGCACGCCCGTGCACACGCCGCAGATGCGTTCGACGAACGCCCACGCGTCGCGCGGGTCGCGTCCCTTGAGGATCACTTCGAGGCCGCGCCACATCGTGCCCGTGGACACGGCGTTGCGGATGACGTTGTCCTTGTCGACGTTGACCTCGATGCGCAGGTGCCCTTCGATCCGCGTGATCGGATCGACGACGATGCGCCGGCCGCTGTTGTCGAGCGTGAAGCCTTGTGTCTGGATGGTCGGCATGGTTACTTCTCCACCGTCTCGTTGAGCTTGTCATTGCGCGTGCTGCTGCGGGCCTGCTTGACGGCCGACAGCGCGGCATGCGCTGCGATGCCGACGCCGGCGGCTGCCAGCGCGGCGACGCCGAACTGCGTCGCGGTGCCCTCGATCCCGAGGTTCGCGAGGCCCGGCGCGCGGATTGTCGTCAGGTGATCGTAGAAGGAACCCTTGTCCCAGAAGTCGTCTTCCGAGCAGCCGATGCAGCCGTGGCCCGACTGGATCGGGAAGCTGAGGCCTTCGTTCCAGAGAATGGTCGAGCACGCGTTGTAGGTGACCGGCCCCTTGCAGCCGACCTTGTACAGGCAGTAGCCCTGGCGCGCGCCGGCGTCGTCGAAGCGCTCGACGAACTGGCCGGCATCGAAGTGCGGCCGGCGATAGCACTTGTCGTGGATGCGCTGGCTGTAGAACATCTTCGGCCGGCCCTGCGCGTCCATCTCGGGCAGCCGTTCGAAGGTCAGGATGTACGTCATCACGCCGGTCATGACTTCCGCGATCGGCGGGCAGCCCGGCACCTTGATGATCGGCTTGTCGAAGATGACCTTGTGGACGGGCGTGGCCTGGGTCGGGTTGGGCTTCGCGGCCTGCACGCAACCCCATGACGCGCAGGATCCCCAGGAGATGATGGCCTTGGCGTCCTTGGCGACGTGCTTCAGCTTCTCGACGAACGGCCGTCCGCCCGGGATGCAGTGGATGCCGTCGTCGGCGAGCGGCGGGTTGCCTTCGACCGCGAGGATGTAGTTGCCCTTGTACTTGGCGATCGTCTGCTCGAGGGCTTCCTCGGCCTGGTGACCGGCCGCGGCCATGAGCGTGTCGCTGTAGTCGAGCGAGATCATCGACAGCACGACGTCCTTGGCGAGCGGGTGCGCCGAGCGGATGAACGACTCCGTGCAGCAGGTGCACTCGAGGCCGTGCAGCCAGATCACCGGCGTACGCGGCTTGGTCTCCAGCGCCTTCTGGATCTGCTGCGCGCCGGCTTCGCCGAGCCCCAGCGACGCCGCGGTCAGGCTGCAGAACTTGAGAAAGCTCCGCCGCGTAATGCCCTGCCGCCGCATCACTTCATATGACGTTTCAAGCATGGTGTGGACTCCCATCGGGTCTTCGAACTTTCGCGATGAGGGCACGGGACAGCGAACCATGGCCTCGGCGAGATGGACGCATGCTGTTCCCTTGCGCCCCCACCCCCTTGATGAAAGTCAACGTGCGGGGAGCCCTTCGACAAGAGTTTGATTCGCCTCATTTCCGCGTCCGGGATGTGTAACGCCTGCCGTTACACTCCTGCCGGCACCCGCGGCGGCTTGCGCTAGTTCAATGGCGCCGTCGTCGCGCGGCGAATAATCTGAAGCGGTTTCCGCTCTGCGGGAAAAGACCGGAAGGAAGGAAAGACGATGTCAGAGCAGGATCGCTACCAGGCATTGCGGGCGTCGCGCCTCGCGGCGGAACTCACGGACGAGCAGTGCCGCACGCTGGCGGGCAAGATCGAACTCTGCGACCTCGCCAACGGCGAGTTGCTGGTGCGAGAGGGCGCGCCGGACGACCGGCTCTTCGTCATCGTCAGCGGCGCGCTGGGGGTCGTGCGCCATCCGCAGGGCGAGCCGCCGGTGCCGCTGCACACGCTCGTCGCCGGTGACTTCGCGGGCGAGCTGTCGTTCATCGACGGCACCGAGCGCTACGCTTCGCTGGAGGCGCACGGTCCGACCCGCGTGTTCTTCCTGCGCCGGGAGGCCCTCGAGGAACTGCTCGAGTCGGAGCCGCGCATCGTCTACCTCGTGATGCGCGCCATCATCCGCATCGCGCACAACATCCAGCGCCGGCTGTCGATCCAGTCGGTCGAGCTGTCCAACTACATCTACAAGCAGCACGGCCGCTACTAGCGGTCAGGGTTCGGCGACGGCTCGCTCGCTAGACTGCGGCCGCATGGACTCCCCATCCCCGGCGCTGTCCCGGCTCGTCGTCGTCTTCGGCGCCACCGGCTACGTCGGCAGCAACCTCGTGCCGCGCCTGCTCGCCGAGGGCGTGCGGGTGCGTGCGGTCGGCCGCCAGCGGCGCGTGCTGGAAGCGCGCGAGTGGACGGACGCCGAGATCGTCGAGGCCGATGCGCTCGATCCAGCGACCCTCGACGCCGCCCTGGAAGGGGCGTCCATCGCGTACTACCTGGTGCACTCGATGGCGGCCGGGCGCGACTTCGGGCGCCTCGATCGCGAGGCCGCGGCGAACTTCGCGCAGGCGGCGGCGCGCTGCGGCGTGAAGCGGATCGTCTACCTCGGCGGGCTCGTCCCCGAAGGCGCGGACTCCGAGCACCTGGTGTCGCGCAAGGAGAGCGGCGACATCCTGCGGGCCGGGCCAGTGCCGGTGACGGAGGTCCGCGCCGGCATCATCGTCGGCCCGGGTTCGGCGGCGTACGAAGTGATGCGCGACCTCGTGTACCACCTGCCGGTGATGGTCACGCCCAAGTGGGTGCAGTCGCGTTCGTCGCCGATCGCGCTGCCGAACCTGCTCGAGTACCTGGTGCGCGTGGCGGAACTGCCGGCGGCGGCGGGCGGCATCTACGACGCCGGCGGGCCCGAATACATGAGTTACGAGGAGATGATGCTGGCCTTCGGCGCGGTGGTCGGCCGGCGCACGCGCATCATCCGCGTGCCGGTGCTGTCGCCGCGGCTGTCGTCGTACTGGCTGGGGCTCGTCACCGCGGTGCCGGCGAGCATCGCGCGGGCGCTGATCGGGGGCCTGAAGCACGACATCCCGGCGCGCGACGAGGCACTGCGCCGGCTGGTGCCGCAGAAGCTGCTGACCTTCCGCGAAAGCGTGGTCGCCGCGCTGGAGGCCGAGCGGCACCAGCAGGTGACGGTCCGCTGGACCGAGGGCGCCTTTCCGTTCCGCGCCTTCCGGCACGACTACGCCTTCTACGCCAAGAAGGCGAGCGGCAGCGCGTCGACGCGCGCCTCGCCGGCGGCGCTGTGGAAGGTGGTCACGGCGATCGGCGGCGACAACCGCTACTACGCGATGAACTTCCTCTGGTGGCTGCGCGAGCTGCTCGACTGGCTGGTCGGCGGCCCGGGGTTCACGCACGGACGTCGCCACCCCACCGACCTGCGGATCGGTGACGCGATCGACTACTGGACCGTCATCGGCCTGGAGCGCGAACGCAGGCTGACGCTCAACTTCGGCATGCGCGCGCCCGGCGCCGGCATCCTGGAGTTCGAGATCGAGCCATTGGCCGACGGGCAGTCACGCGTGACGGTCACCGCGTACTGGCACCCGCAGGGCGTGTGGGGACTGCTCTACTGGTATGCGCTGGTGCCTTTGCACCTGTTCATCTTCGACCGCATGACGCGCGCCATCGCGCGGCGCGCGATGGCGCTGGAGGCGGGCGGGGCGGCCGCGCCGGGCTAGCGCGTCTCGAGCAGGCGCTTGCGGCGATGCTCCTCGAAGACGAACTCCTCGAGGTCCGGGTCGAGTGCGTTGCGCGACGACAACATGCCGACCAGCTTGCCCTCGTCGACGACCGGGACGTGGCGGAAGCCGCCCTCGTGCATCATCAGCAT
>JBFZCF010000118.1:0-6546 GCA_041308065.1 Burkholderiales bacterium | reverse complement strand
TTCCCGGCCAGCTACGGCCTGTACGGCAAGCCGACGACGATCAACAACACCGAGACGTTCGCCGCCGTGCCCTTCATCATCAACGAGGGCGGCGAGGCGTTCCTGAACCTCGGCAAGCCGAACAACGGCGGCACCAAGATCTTCTCGGTCTCCGGCGACGTCGAGGCACCCGGCAACTACGAGGTGCCGCTCGGCACGCCGTTCGCAAGACTGCTCGAACTGGCCGGCGGAATGCGCGGCGGCCGCCGCATCAAGGCGGTCATCCCGGGCGGCTCGTCGATGCCGGTGCTGCCGGGCGACGTGATGATGGCCACCGACATGGACTACGACTCCATCGCCAAGGCGGGGTCGATGCTCGGCTCCGGCGCGGTGATCGTGATGGACGAGACGCGCTGCATGGTGCGTTGCCTCGAGCGGCTGTCTTACTTCTATTACGAGGAGTCGTGCGGCCAGTGCACGCCGTGCCGCGAGGGCACCGGATGGCTGTACCGCCTTGTCCACCGCATCGAGCACGGGCAGGGCCGCCCCGAGGATCTCGACCTGCTGAATTCCGTCGCCGACAACATCCAGGGCCGCACGATCTGCGCGCTCGGCGACGCCGCCGCGATGCCGGTGCGCTCCTTCATCAAGCACTTCCGCGGCGAGTTCGAGCACCACGTCGAGCACAGGCGCTGCCTGGTGCCGGAGTACGTGTGATCCATGGTTGAAGTCGAGATCGACGGTCGGAAGGTGGAAGTGCCGGAAGGCTCCATGGTGATGGAGGCCGCCAACCGGCTGGACATCTACGTCCCGCACTTCTGCTACCACAAGAAACTCAGCATCGCGGCCAACTGCCGCATGTGCCTGGTCGAGGTCGAGAAGGCGCCGAAGCCGCTGCCGGCGTGCGCCACGCCCGTCTCCCCGGGCATGATCGTGCGCACCCAGTCCGACCGGGCGAAGCAGGCACAGAAGTCGGTGATGGAGTTCCTGCTGATCAACCATCCGCTCGACTGCCCGATCTGCGACCAGGGCGGCGAGTGCCAGTTGCAGGACCTGGCCGTCGGCTACGGCGGCTCGAGCAGCCGCTACGCCGAGCCGAAGCGGGTCGTGTTCCACAAGTCCATGGGCCCGCTGATCTCCGCCGAGGAGATGACCCGCTGCATCCACTGCACGCGCTGCGTGCGCTTCGGGCAGGAGATCGCCGGCCAGATGGAACTCGGCATGGCCGGCCGGGGCGAGCACTCGGAGATCATGAGCTTCGTCGGCCGCGGCGTGGATTCCGAACTGTCGGGCAACATGATCGACCTCTGCCCGGTCGGCGCGCTCACGAGCAAGCCGTTCCGCTACGAGGCGCGGCCGTGGGAGCTCGCGCGCCGCAAGTCGATCAGCCCGCACGACTCGGTCGGCGCCAACCTCATCGTCCAGGTGAAGAACCAGCGCGTCATGCGCGTTCTTCCGCTGGAGAACGAGGACGTCAACGAGCAGTGGCTGTCGGACCGCGACCGCTTTGCGTACGAGGGCCTGCACGCCGCCGACCGCCTGCTGCGGCCGATGATCAAGCAGGACAACCAGTGGCGCGAGGTCGACTGGAGCGTCGCGCTCGAGTACGTCGCGCACGCGCTGTCGCACGTGAAGGCGGAGCATGGAGCCGCCGCCATCGGCGCGCTCGCCGCGCCGCACGGCACGCTGGAAGAACTGCACCTGCTGGCGAAACTCGTCCGCGGGCTGGGATCCGACAACATCGACTTCCGGCTGCGCCAGGGCGACTTCACCCTCGACGGCCGGCGCGCCGGTGCGCCGTGGCTGGGCATGAAGATCGCCGACATCAACACGCTCGACCGCGCGCTGCTCATCGGTTCGTTCCTGCGCAAGGACCAGCCGCTGCTGTCGGTCCGCCTGCGCCACGCGACGAAGCGCGGCTGCCAGCTGACCGTGGTGCACGGCGTCGACGACGACCTGCTGATGCCGGTCGCGAACAAGATGATCGCGCGCCCGGCCGGATGGGTGCAGGCCCTTGCGGAGATCGCCGTCGCGATCGCGGAGCAGCAGGGCCTGCCGGTGCCGGCGAGCGGCGTCACCGCGGGCGAGCCCGCGAAGAAGATCGCGCGCAGCCTGCTGTCGGGCGAGCGCAAGGCGGTGCTGCTCGGCAACGCGGCCGTGCAGCATCCGCAGTCGGCCCGGCTGCACGCGTGGGCGCAGTGGATCGCGCAGGCGACCGGCGCGACGCTGGGGGTGCTGACCGAGGCGGGCAACACGGTCGGTGCGCACCTGGTCGGCGCGCTGCCCCGGCAGGGCGGACTCGGCGCGCGGCAGATGGTCGAACAGCCCCGCAAGGCGATGCTGCTGTGGAACGTCGAGCCCGAGTACGACACCGCGGATCCTCAGGCCACGGTCCAGGCACTGGCGAAGGCGGATACGGTCATCGCGTTCTCGCCGTATCGAAACGGCGCCCTGGAATACGCCGACGCCATCCTGCCGATCGCCCCGTTCACCGAGACGGCCGGCACGTTCGTGAACTGCGAGGGACGCGTGCAGAGCTTCAACGGCGCCGTGCGGCCCGCGGGCGAGGCGCGTCCAGGGTGGAAAGTGCTGCGCGTTCTCGCCAACCTGCTCGGCGTTCCGGGCTTCGACTACGAGACGCCGGAGCAGGTGCGCGCCGAGGCGCTGCCGGCAGACGTGGCGGCCAAGCTGTCCAACGCGGTTGCGCTGGCACCCGAGCTGGCGCCAGCGGCCGCGGGTGGCGCCGAGCGCATCGCCGATGTCCCGATCTACTGCAGCGACCCGATCGTGCGCCGCGCGCCGTCGCTGCAGGCGACGCGCGCCGCGCAGCCGCCGCGCGCTCTGGCCAACGCCCGGACGCTCGAGGCCTTCAAGGTCGCCGCCGGCGACAAGGTGCTCGCGCGCCAGGGCGATGCGAGCGCGCTGCTCGATGCTGCCCTCGACGACACCCTGCCCGACGCCGTCGTGCACATCTCCGCGGCCCACGCATCGGTCGCGACGCTGGGCCCGATGTTCGGCCCGATCTCGCTGGAGCGCGCCTGATGGACGCCGTCACCGCGCTCGGCTCGCAGACGCTCGGCGCGGCGTGGCCGGTCGTGTGGTCGCTGGCGAAGATCGTCGCGATCGTCCTGCCGATCCTGCTGCTGGTCGCGTACCTGACGTACTGGGAGCGCAAGCTGATCGCCTGGATGCACATCCGGGTCGGCCCGAACCGGGTGGGCCCGGTCGGACTGCTGCAGCCGATCGCCGACGCGGTGAAGCTGATCTTCAAGGAAGTCATCACGCCGTCGCAGGCCGACGGCTGGCTCTACTTCCTGGCGCCGGTGATCATCATCATGCCGGCGCTCGCGGCCTGGGCGGTGATTCCGTTCGCGCCCGGGGTCGTGCTCGCGGACATCAACGCGGGCCTGCTGTTCGTCATGGCGATCACGTCGGTGGGCGTGTACGGAGTGATCATCGCCGGCTGGGCGTCGAACTCGAAGTACTCGTTCCTCGGCGCCATGCGCGCCTCGGCGCAGATGGTCAGCTACGAACTGGCGATGGGGTTCGTGCTGGTGACCGTGCTCATGGTGTCCGGGACGCTGAACCTGACGCAGATCGTGCTGAAGCAGAACAGCGGCATCTTCGCCGACATGGGCCTCAACATCCTGTCGTGGAACTGGCTGCCGCTGCTGCCGCTGTTCGTGATCTACGTCGTCTCCGCCGTGGCCGAGACCAACCGCCACCCGTTCGACGTGGTCGAGGGCGAGTCGGAGATCGTCGCGGGCCACATGGTCGAGTACTCGGGCATGAGCTTCGCGATCTTCTTCCTCGCCGAGTACGCGAACATCATCCTGCTGTCGACGGTGGCGACGGTCATGTTCCTCGGCGGCTGGGGCGCGCCGGTCGATCTCGGCCGCCTGCTGGGCGTCGAGTTCCCGTCGTGGACGGTCGCGCTGTCGGGCTGGGTGTGGCTGTTCGCCAAGGTGTTCTTCGTCGTGTCGCTGTTCATCTGGTTCCGCGCGTCGTTCCCGCGCTACCGCTACGACCAGATCATGCGGCTCGGCTGGAAAGTGTTCATCCCGATCACGCTGGCGTGGCTGATCGTCGTGGCCGTCTGGATGCAGACGCCCTGGAACATCTGGAACTAGCGGAAAGACCGGAAGCCGACGTGGGCGCGATTCGCGAATTCTTGGACAGCTTGCTCCTGAGGGAACTCGTCAAGGGCCTGGCCCTGACGGGCCGCTACGCCTTCGCGCGCAAGATCACGATCCAGTACCCGGAGGAGAAGACCCCGTACTCGCCGCGCTTCCGCGGACTGCACGCGCTGCGCCGCTACCCGAACGGCGAGGAGCGCTGCATCGCGTGCAAGCTGTGCGAAGCGGTCTGCCCGGCGCTGGCGATCACGATCGAGTCCGACCTGCGCGACGACGGCACCCGCCGCACCACGCGCTACGACATCGACCTCACCAAGTGCATCTTCTGCGGCTTCTGCGAGGAGAGCTGCCCGGTGGACTCGATCGTCGAGACCCACATCCTCGAGTACCACGGCGAGAAGCGCGGCGACCTCTACTACACGAAGCCGATGCTGCTGGCGATCGGCGACCGTTACGAGAAGGAAATCGCGGCGAGCCGCGACGCGGACGCGAAGTACCGCTGACAACGACATGGACGCCAAGGCCATCCTGTTCCTGATCTTCTCCGGCGTGATGCTGCTGGCGGCGGTGCGCGTCGTCACCGCCCGCAACCCGGTGCACGCCGTTCTGTTCCTCGTTCTGGCTTTCTTCTCGGCCGCCTGCCTGTGGATACTGCTCGCCGCCGAGTTCCTCGCGATCGCGCTGGTGCTGGTCTACGTCGGCGCCGTAATGGTGCTGTTCCTGTTCGTGGTGATGATGCTCGACATCAACGTCGACCGGCTGCGCCAGGGCTTCTGGCGCCACGTGCCGTGGGGCGTGGGCGTCGCCGCGCTGATCGTGCTGCAGATGTGGCTGGTGCTGTCGCAGCCGGCCTGGCAGGGCATGACCCGCGCGGGTCCGGGCATCGCCGGCGTCGACAACATCAAGGCGCTGGGCATGCTCACCTTCACCGAGTACGTGTTCCCGCTGCAGATCGCGGGCGTCATCCTGCTGGTCGCCATCATCGCCGCGATCGCCCTGACGCTGCGCGGACGCAAGGACTCGAAGTCGCAGGATCCGTCGCGCCAGGTCAGGGTGCGCCGGGAAGACCGGGTGCGCCTGGTGGCGATGGCCACCGAGGACGACGCCCGCCAGACCAAGAACGTCTGACGGGAAGAACGAGAAAGAGGGAGCGGGGGTGGTTTCACTGTCCTGGTACCTGGGTGTGGCCGCGCTGCTGTTCGCGATCAGCGTCGTCGGCATCTTCCTGAACCGCAAGAACCTCATCGTCCTGCTGATGGCGATCGAGCTGATGCTGCTCGCCGTCAACATCAACTTCGTCGCGTTCTCGCACTACCTCGGCGACTACCACGGGCAGGTGTTCGTCTTCTTCATCCTGACCGTCGCCGCGGCCGAGTCGGCCATCGGGCTGGCGATCCTGGTCCTGCTGTTCCGCAACCTGTCCACCATCAGCGTCGAGGAACTCGACGCCCTGAAAGGGTAGGCGCGCGGGCATGAAGATGGAAAGCCTCTACCTGCTCGTGCCGCTGGCGCCGCTGGCCGGCGCGCTGATCGCCGGCCTGGCCGGCCCGTTCATCGGTCGCACGCTGTCGCACTGGGTGACGATCCTCGGCGTGCTGGTGTCGACGGTCGCGTCGTTCATGGTCTTCAATGACGTGATGGCCGGCAACACGTTCGACGGCCCGGTGTACACGTGGGCGGTGGTCGGCGGGCTGAAGATGGAGGTCGGCTTCCTGGTCGATTCGCTGACGGCGACGATGATGGTGGTCGTCACCTTCGTCTCGCTGATGGTGCACATCTACACCATCGGCTACATGGCCGACGACCCGGGCTACCAGCGGTTCTTCTCGTACATCTCGCTGTTCACGTTCAGCATGCTGATGCTGGTCATGAGCAACAACTTCCTGCAGCTGTTCTTCGGCTGGGAAGCGGTGGGCCTCGTGTCCTACCTGCTGATCGGCTTCTGGTACAGGCGGCCGACGGCGATCCACGCGAACCTGAAGGCCTTCCTCGTCAACCGGGTCGGGGACTTCGGCTTCGTGCTCGGCATCGGCCTGATCTACGCGTGGTTCGGAACGCTGCACTACGCCGAGGTGTTCGAGGCCGCGCCGGCGCTGGCCACGAAGGCCGTGCAGTTCCTGCCGGGCACCGAGTGGATGCTGCTGACGGTGATCTGCGTGTGCCTGTTCATCGGCGCGATGGGCAAGAGCGCGCAGTTCCCGCTGCACGTCTGGCTGCCCGACTCGATGGAAGGCCCGACGCCGATCTCGGCGCTGATCCACGCCGCGACGATGGTGACCGCGGGCATCTTCATGGTGGCGCGGATGTCGCCGCTGTTCGAACTGTCGGACGCCGCGCTGACCTTCGTGATCGTCATCGGGGCGATCACGGCGTTCTTCATGGGCATCCTCGGCATCATCCAGAACGACATCAAGCGGGTGGTGGCGTATTC
>JBFZCF010000117.1:0-6574 GCA_041308065.1 Burkholderiales bacterium | reverse complement strand
CTCCGGCCGCGCGCCGCGCCACCGCGGCGACGAGCGCGAGATCGGCCTGCCGGGCAATCCCGCGCGCGAGCGCCGATCCCGCCCAGCCGGTGGCTCCCGCCAATGCGACACGCGTCATCGTTCGTTCTTCCTTCGGTGGGGGCGTCCGAACGTCGTCGCGGCCCGCCGCTAGAGGCTGCGGGCGATCAGGATGCGCTGGATGTCGCTCGTGCCTTCGTAGATCTGGCACACGCGCACGTCGCGATAGATCCGCTCGACGGGAAAGTCGGTCACGTAGCCGTAGCCGCCGTGGACCTGGATCGCGTCCGAGCAGACGCGCTCGGCCATCTCCGAGGCGAACAGCTTCGCCATCGCCGCTTCCTTCAGGCAGGGCTGGCCGGCGTCCTTCAGCCGCGCAGCGTGGTGGATCAGCTGCCGCGCCGCCTCGAGCTGCGTCGCCATGTCGGCCAGGCGGAACTGCACGGCCTGGTGCTCGTAGATCGGCTTGCCGAACGCGACGCGCTCCTTCGCGTAGCGCAGCGCGGCCTCGTAGGCTGCGCGCGCCATGCCGAGCGACTGCGACGCGATGCCGATGCGCCCGCCCTCCAGGCCGGACAGCGCGATCTTGTAGCCCGCGCCCTCGTCGCCGATGAGGTTCGCGGCCGGCACGCGGCAGTTCTCGAGCAGGATCTGCGCGGTGTCCGACGCGTGCTGGCCCATCTTCTCCTCGAGGCGCGCGACGACGTAGCCGGGCGTGGAAGTCTCGACGAGGAACGCGCTGATGCCGCGCTTGCCCGCGCTGCGGTCGGTCACCGCCATCACGATCGCCACGTCGCCGTGCTTGCCGCTGGTGATGAACTGCTTGACGCCGTCCAGCACGTAGAACTCGCCGTCGCGGCGCGCGGTGGTGCGCAGCCCGGACGCCTCGGAGCCCACGTGCGGCTCGGTCAGGCAGAAGGCGCCGAGCATCTCGCCGCGGGCGAGCGGAACGAGGAAGCGCCGCTTCTGCTCCTCGTTCGCCCAGCCCATCAGGATCGAGCACACGGGGCAGTTGTTGACGCTGATGATCGTCGAGGTCGCGCCATCGCCGGCCGCGATCTCCTCGAGCGCGATCGCGAGCGCCAGGTAGTCCATGCCGGCGCCGCCGTAGTGGTCGGGAACGGCGATGCCGAAGGTGCCGAGGGCCGCGAGTTCGGCGAGGGCCTGCTTCGGGAACGTTGCGCTGCGGTCCCACTCGGCCGCGAAGGGCGCCAGGCGCTGCTGCGCGAAATCGCGCAGGCTGTCGCGCAGCAGGCGGTGCTCGTCGCTCAGCATCGGCCGGTCACTCCGCGTGCCTGGGTGGTGGCCGCTCGTACGTCAGCCAGGTCACGCGTCGCAGCAGCAGCGTGCCGACGACGAAGCCGGCCACCAGCACCGCGACGAGCAGGGGTCCGCCGCCGACGATGCCGGTCACCAGCAGCACATCGGACGTGCAGGCGAGCGTCCGGGAGCCGGGGCACCACAGGTAGCTGATCATCGCGGCCACGCCGATCCAGGTCGCGATCCCCACCAGCAGCGCGCGCGTCATGGACTCGCGCAGCGCGGTGATCTTCCTCGCCGCGTTCTGGTACAGCAGGAAGCTGAACAGCATCGACAGCAGTCCCGGGATCGCGATGAAGACCCAGGTCGGTATCCCGACCTCGGTCGCGAAATCGTTCATGACGGGTTCCACCGTGCCGGCCCCGAGCCAGGTGAAGATGGCGAACATCAGCATGGCGAACACCGCGATCGGCATGGGCGGGGCGGGCGGCTAGTTCCAGTGGCGGCGGCGGGCGGTGACTTCGATCTCGATCTTCATTCGTGCATCGACGAGCCCGCACACCAGCGCGGTGGCGGCCGGCCGGGCCGTGCCGAGGTGCTCGCCGAAGATCGGCGCGAGCTGCTCGAACAGCGCGGCGTCGACCAGAAAGTAGCGGACCCGGACGATGTCGTCGAGGGAGCAGCCCGCCTGTTCCAGCGCGGAGGCGATGTTGCGGAAGCACTGCCGTGCCTGCGCCGCGGGATCGGGGTCGATCGTCATCTTCGCGTAATCGAAGCCGGTCGTGCCGGAGACGTGGACGTAATCGCCCTCGACCACGGCACGGCTGTACCCCGCGACGGCCTCGAAGCTGGACCCGGACGAGATGAGCCTGCGCTCGGTCATGCGTTCACCATGAGAGTTGTTCGCCGCTGTAGTTGAGGAACTTGCCGTTGTGCGAGGCATTCGCCGCGGCGAGCACGCGGCGCATGCCGGACACGCTCGTCGCCGCATCGATGTCGGCGCCGGTGCCGCCCATGTCCGTGCGCACCCAGCCGGGATGGAAGGCGACGCACACGATGCCGCGCGCGCCCAGCTCCAGGCTCGCCGCCTTCACCGCCGCGTTCACCGCAGCCTTGCTCGCGCGGTACAGCCAGCCCGCGCTGCTCGACATCAGCGAGACCGAACCCATGCGGCTCGATACCACCGCGATCCTGCTGCGTGCGTCCGTCAGCGCGGGCGCGAGCGCCGCGATCAGCTGCATCGGCGCGCGGACGTTGGTCCGCATCACGAGGTCGAACTCCTCGTCTCCAGGCGCGGTGATCGCGCTGACGCGCGGCCCGTACACGCCGGCATTGACGATGGCGACGTCGACCACGCGGCCGTGGAGCCGTGCCGGAAGCGCGGCGACGGCGGCGGCGTCGAGCACGTCGAGGCGCAGCGGTTCACCCATTGCGCCACGGACCGCCTCCAGTCCGTCGTCGGAGCGGGCCGTGCCGATCACCCGCGCCCCGTCGGCCGCGTACTGACGGACGAACTCGAGCCCGATGCCGCGCGAGGCGCCGATCACGAGGACCGTGGTCCCCGTGCCGGCGTCGTGTCGCTGTTCGTTCGCCACGTCAGTCCTGCGGCCCGCGCTGGAGATTCACAGGATCTCCAGGGCCAGGGCCAACCGCGCGCCGCGGAGATTCACAGGATCTCCAGGGCCAGGGCGGTCGCCTCGCCGCCGCCGATGCACAGGGCCGCGACGCCGCGCTTGCCGCCGGTCTTGCGCAGCGCGCCGAGCAGCGTGACGACGATGCGCGCGCCCGAGGCGCCGATCGGGTGGCCGAGCGCGCAGGCGCCTCCATGGATGTTGACCTTGTCGTGCGGCAGCTTGAACTCGCGCATGGCGGCCATCGTCACCGCGGCGAACGCCTCGTTGACTTCCCACATGTCGACGTCGCCCGCCTTCCAGTCCGCCTTCTTCAGCACCTTGTCGATGGCGCCGACCGGGGCGGTCGTGAACCACTCCGGCGCGTGCGCGTGCACCGAGTGCGCGACGATGCGGGCAATCGGCTTCGCGCCCACCTGCTTCGCGGTGGACGAACGCATCAGCACCAGCGCCGCGGCGCCGTCGGAGATCGACGACGCGTTGGCGGCGGTGATCGTGCCGTCCTTCTTGAATGCCGGCTTCAGCCCGGGGATCTTGTCGAGCTTGGCCTTGAACGGCTGCTCGTCCTTGCCGATCTCGACTTCACCGCCCTTGCCCGGCACCTTCACCGGCGCGATCTCCCAGCCGAAGCTGCCATCGGTGTTGGCCTGGATCGCGCGCTGCGTCGACGCGATCGCGAACTGGTCCTGCTCCTCGCGCGTGAACCCGTACTTGGCGACGCAGTCCTCGGCGAACACGCCCATCGCCTTGCCGCGCTGGTATGCGTCCTCGAGGCCGTCGAGCGCCATGTGGTCGAAGGTCGTGAAAGCTCCGTAGCGGTAGCCCTTGCGCGAGTTGACCAGCAGGTGCGGCGCGTTGGTCATGCTCTCCATGCCGCCCGCGACCAGGATGCTGGCGGTCCCGGCGACCAGCATGTCGTGCGCGAACATCATCGTGCGCATGCCGGACCCGCACATCTTCGACAGCGTCACGGCGCCGGCCGACTGCGGCAGGCCGGCGGCGAGGACGGCCTGGCGCGCCGGCGCCTGGCCCTGGCCCGCCATCAGGCAGCAGCCCATCAGCACTTCCTCGACGTCCTCGCCCTTGACGCCCGCGCGCTCGACGGCGGCGCGAATGGCGACGGCCCCCAGCTGCCACGCCTGCAGGCCGGCGAAGTCGCCGAGCAGGCCGCCGATCGGCGTGCGGGCGGCGGAAGCGATGACGATCGGATCGTTCATGGTGCTCTCCCCTGTTCCATGGTGGTGGATTGTGGCGCATAGCGCCGACGGAAACGACGCTCGGTCGGATACGGAAAGACGTCCTCGAGATGGCCGGCCTGGATGCGCGCCTTGCGCGCGTTCCAGAACTCCGGCGTGAGCAGGTCGGCGTGGTGCTTCATGAAGGCGGCACGGATGCGGTCGTCGCCGAGCAGGAAGGGTCCCCACTGCTCGGGGAACATGTCGCGCTTGTCGACGAGGTAGTGCACCTCGCTGTCCATGTCGTCGTCGTCGTTCAGCGCCTTCGGCACCGGCCGGAAGGTGCAGTCGGTCATGTACTCGATCTCGTCGTAGTCGTAGAACACGACGCGCCCGAGGCGCGTGACGCCGAAGTTCTTGTAGAGCATGTCGCCCGGGAAGATGTTCGCCGCGGCGAGTTCCTTTATCGCGCTGCCGTACTCGAACACCGCGCGATCGAGGTCGGCGTCGGTGGCGTGCATCAGGTAGATGTTCAGCGGCGTCATCCGCCGCTCGATGTAGACGTGCTTGATGATCACCGTGTCTTCGGTGAGTTCCACGATGCTGGGGCACATGGCCAGCAGTTCCTGGATCAGCGCCGGCGAGAACCGGGCGCGCGGCAGCATGACCTGCGAGTACTCCCAGGTGTCGGCCATGCGGCCGACGCGGTCGTGCAGCTTCACCAGCTGGTACTTCGACATGATCTGCTGGCGGTCGGTCTCCTTGGGGTGCGGGATGACGTCCTTGATCAGCTTGAACACGTACGGGTACGAAGGCAGCGTGAACACGGTCATCACGAGGCCCTTGATGCCCGGCGCGATGATGAACTGGTCGTTCGAGTGGCGCAGGTGGTGCAGGAAGTCGCGGTAGAAGAGCGTCTTGCCCTGCTTGGCCAGGCCCACCATCGTGTACAGCTCCGACGACGGCTTCGACGGCAGGATGGTGCGGAGGAAGTCGACGTACGCCGACGGCGCCTCCATGTCGACCAGGAAGTACGCGCGGGTGAACGAGAACAGCGTCGACAGCAGGTCGGTGGTGAAGATCGCGGTGTCGAGATACAGGTGCCCTTTCGCGTTGCGCAGGACCGGCACGGCGATCGGCGTGATGCGCGTGCCGTTGATGACCCGTCCCACGATGTAGGCGCCCTTGTTGCGGAAGAACAGGCTCGACAGCACCTGGACCTGGCAGTCGGGCTCGGCGTGCCACGGCCGCCTGAACGCCTCGCCGCTGCGATGGCTGTCGCACACCGCCCGGATCACGAAGCGCAGGTCGCGCTCGACGTTCTCCCAGCGGCACGCCAGCCCGAAGTCGATCACGATCTGCCGCAGCACCCGGCGCAGGCCGCGCGTCGCCGGGTAGTAGCTGCGGTACGACGGCGGGTCCGAGTCCATGTAGTCGGTCGCCACGCCGGGCCGCACGAAGATGAACTGGTTGCGGAAGTAGTCCCGGTGCAGCAGCTTGGTGCAGACCGAGTTGAAGAAGGTCTCGGCGCACTCCGGCTGCCGGTGATCGACCAGCTGCGCGATGAAGTTCTGCTTGACCGCCTGCCACAGCGCGTCGCGCTCGACATCGCTGAGCGACGCGAGGTCGAACTCGCGGTCGATCCGCTGCACGGCGTCGAGCACCCGCATGTCGTAGAAGTCGATCCGCTCGCGCGCGCGGGTGCGCATCGTCTGCCAGTCGCCGTTCTCGTACATCTGCTTCGCCTGCTGCGCGACGTAGCGGAAGCGCCGGTAGTGGCGGTTGAAGCCATCGAGGATCGCCTGCGCGATGCGGACCGGCGACGGCATCGACCGGTCGAACACGATGTCGGACGGGACGGCGGACATGTCAGGTGGATGGTTGGCGAGGTGTCATGGCGAGCCAGATCGCGAGCGCGCCGAACGCGGATCCCAGCGCCCAGCGCTGCAGCCTGAGCCAGCCAGGCCGGTCGCCGAGCCACACCGCGAGCGCGCCGGCGACGGTCACGAGGGCACCGTCGACCAGCGTGGACACGGACACGTGGACGATCCCGAGGACCAGGCTCTGCAGCAGCACCGCGCCGCCGGACGGATCGACGAACTGCGGAAAGAGCGACAAGTAGAACACGGCGACCTTGGGATTGACGACCGACGCCGTCAAGGACTGCCGGAACAGCACCCGGTCCGGGACCGGGTCGAGCGGCTGCGGGGTGAAGCTGAAGCCGCCGCCGCGCAGGGTCGACCAGGCCAGCCACAGCAGGTACGCCGCGCCCGCGAGCTTGATGGCGTCGAAGGCTGCGGGCACGGCGAGCAGCAGGGCAGACAGCCCGAGCGCCGCGGCAAGGAGGTGCACGAGCACGCCGGCCATCACGCCGATCAGCGAGAAGTAGCCGGCCCGGCGTCCCTGCGTCAGCGTCCGCGAGATCAGGTAGATCCAGACCGGGCCCGGCGTCAGCGCGAGCAGCAGGACGGCCAGCGCGAAGAGCGCGAG
>JBFZCF010000116.1:0-6585 GCA_041308065.1 Burkholderiales bacterium | reverse complement strand
CGGACGAGGCCGTCGCTGCGCCGGCCGACACCGGGGGCCAGGACGTCGCCGCCGCGGTCGAGGCGTGGGCCCGCCTCCTGCTGGCGCAGTGTCGCGCCGGCCGCGACGAACTGCGTGCCCTCGGCCTGGACGCGCCGCGCGGCACGCTCGCGTCGACCGGCATGCCGACCCTGCGGCAACTGGCCGCCGGCGGCGACGCCCTCGACCCCGCCGTCGAAGCCTCGCGCGAGGCGGCGCGCAGGCGACTCCAGACGATCGAGGACCTCGCCGGACGCGCCGCGGCGCTGACCGACGCCGAACACGGCTTCCTGTACGACGACGCGCGCCACCTGATGACGATCGGCTACAACGTAGACGAGCGGCGCGCCGACTCCGGCTACTACGACCTGCTCGCCTCGGAAGCGCGGCTGGGCGTCTTCGTCGCGATCGCGCGCGGACAGCTCGGGCAGGAGAGCTGGTTCGCGCTCGGACGCCTGCTCACCTCGGCCGCCGGCGCGCCGGTGCTGCTGTCGTGGAGCGGCTCGATGTTCGAGTACCTGATGCCCATGCTCCTGATGCCGAGCTACGAGCACACGCTGCTCGACCAGACGTGCCGCGGGGCCGTGCAGCGCCAGATCGAGTACGGCAGGCAGCGCGGCGTGCCGTGGGGCATCTCCGAGTCGGGCTACAACGCGACCGACGCCGCGTTGAACTACCAGTACCGTGCGTTCGGGGTGCCGGGCCTCGGCCTGAAGCGCGGCCTGGCCGACGACCTGGTGGTCACGCCGCACGCGTCGATGATGGCGCTGATGATCGCGCCCGAGCCGGCCTGCGAAAACCTGCAGCGGCTCGCAGCCGCGGGCGCCGCCGGCAGGCACGGCCTGTACGAAGCGATCGACTACACCGCGGCGCGGTTGCCGCGCGGCCAGAAGAGCGCCGTGGTGCGGTCGTTCATGGCGCACCACCAGGGCATGGGCCTGCTGGCGCTGACGCACCTGCTGCAGGACGGTCCGATGCAGCGGCACTTCGCCGCCGACCGCCGCATGCAGGCCACCCTGCTGCTGCTGCAGGAACGCGTTCCGCGCGTCGTCACCTACCAGCCCGTGCTCGAGGAGCGCGCCGGCACCCGCGGCCCCACGGTCAGCGTCACCGCGCCGACCCGCGTGATCCGCAGCGTCGAGCAGGCCGCGCCCGAGGTCCAGCTGCTGTCCAACGGGCGCTATCACGTGATGGTGACCAGTGGCGGCGGCGGCTACAGCCGCTGGAAGGAGCAGGCCGTCACGCGTTGGGCCGAGGACACCACGCGCGACGCGTGGGGAAGCTTCTTCTACCTGCGCGACACGGTGTCCGGCGCCGCGTGGTCGGCGGCGCACCAGCCCACGCGCACGAGCGGGGAACACTACGAGGCGATCTTCACGGAAGGCCGCGCAGAGTTCCGGCGCCGCGACGAAGGCATCGAGACGCACACCGAGATCGTCGTCTCGCCCGAGGACGACATCGAGCTGCGTCGCGTGCGCATCACCAACAGCAGCGCGACGCGGCGCATCGTCGAGGTCACGAGCTACGCCGAGGTCGTGCTCGCCAGCGCGGCGGCCGACGCGCTGCATCCCGCCTTCAGCAAGCTCTTCGTGCAAACGGAGATCGTCGAGCGACCGGCCGCCATCCTCTGCACCCGCCGCGCGCGTTCGCCCGATGAAGTGCCGCCGTGGATGGTCCAGTTGATGGCGGTGCACGCGGTGCGCGGGCTCGGCAGCACCGCGCAGGTCGCCGGGCCGATCACGCACGAAACCGATCGCGCCGCCTTCATCGGGCGCGGCCGCACGTTGGCGGCGCCGCGAGCGCTCGACGCCGCCGGGCCGTTGTCGAATCGCGCCGGACCGGTCCTCGATCCGTGCGCGGCGAGCCGCTGCACTGTCTCGCTGGCGCCGGACCAGAGCGTGATCGTCGACGTGGTGGTGGGCGTCTGCGACTCGCGTGAAGCGTGCGTGGCGCTCGCCGAGAAGTACCAGGACAGGCGCCTGGCCGAGCGCGTGTTCGAACTGGCGTGGACGCACTCGCAGGTCGTGCTGCGCCAGCTCAACGCGAGCGAGGCCGATGCGCAGCTCTACGCGCGACTGGCCGGCGCGGTGATCTACGCGCAGCCGGGCTGGCGCGCCGACAGCGCGGTGCTGCTGCGCAACCGTCGCGGACAGTCGGGCCTGTGGGGCTACGGCATCTCGGGAGACCTGCCGATCGTGCTGCTGCAGATCGGCAACGCCGACAACATCGAGCTGGCGCGCCAGCTGGTCCAGGCGCACGCCTGGTGGCGGCTGAAGGGCCTGGCGGTCGACCTCGTGATCTGGAACGAGGAGCGCGACGTCTACCGTCACCGGCTGCACGAGCAGATCACCGGGCTGATCAGCGCCGGCGCGGAGGCGCACTTCATCGACCGGCCCGGCGGCATCTTCGTGCGGCACGCCGACCAGATCGCCCATGACGATCGCATCCTGCTGCAGTCGGTCGCCCGCGCCGTGTTCAGCGACAGCCGCGGCAGCCTGGCCGAACAGATCAACCGCCGCTCGGCGCGGCCGCTCCGCCCCGCGCCGCTGGTCCCGATGCTGCCCGCGGCGCGAGAGGTTCAAGCGCCCGCCACCTGGCCGGGCGGCCGGGCGTCTGCGAGCGCTCGCGCCGCGGCCGGCCACAACGGGATCGGCGACTTTTCCGCCGACGGCACCGAGTACGTCATCGCGCCACCGGCCGGGGAGCGGCCGCCGGCGCCGTGGGTCAACGTGCTGGCCAATCCGCGCTTCGGTTGCGTGCTTTCGGAGGCCGGGAGTGCCTACACCTGGTGCGAGAACGCCCACGAGTTGCGGCTGACGCCGTGGCACAACGATCCCGTCACCGACGCCAGCGGCGAGGCGATCTACCTGCGCGACGAGGAGAGCGGCGACGTGTGGTCGCCGACCTCGTTGCCCTGCCTGCCCGACCACCCGGGGACCGCGGAGTTCGGGGCCCGCCACGGCTTCGGCTACAGCGTGTTCGAGCACACCTCGCACGGCATCCGCGCCGAGCTGACGATCTTCGTGGCGCTCGACGCGGCGGTGAAGTTCTCCGTGCTGCGGCTCACCAACGTGTCGGGCGGCCCGCGCAAGCTGAGCGCGACCGGTTACGTCGAGTGGGTGCTCGGCGACCTGCGGGCGAAGACGGCGCCGCACATCGTCACCGAAGTGGCGGCCGACAGCGGGGCGCTGTACGCGCGCAACCCGTACAGCTACGACTACGGCGACTGGGTCGGTTTCTTCGACGTCGACGACGACCGGCGCGCCGCGGGCAGCTTCACGTGCGACCGGGCCGAGTTCATCGGGCGCAACGGCTCGATGCAACGGCCGCTGGCGCTGGGTCGGGTGCGGCTCGGCGGACGGGTAGGCGCCGCGCTCGATCCGTGCGCCGCGTTCCAGGTGCCCGTCACGCTGCTGGACGGCGAATCGGACACGGTCGTGTTCCGCCTTGGAATGGGTCGCAGCGCCGACGAGGCCGAGCAGCTGGTGCGGCGGTTCCGCGGCCCGGCCGCGTGGGCCGACGCGCTCGCGGCCGTCCGACTCCACTGGCGCACGACGCTCGGTGCCGTGCAGGTTCGCACGCCCGACCCGGCCGTCGACGTGCTCGTCAACGGCTGGCTCCTCTACCAGACGATCGGCTGCCGCCTCTGGGGGCGCAGCGGCTATTACCAGTCGGGCGGCGCGTTCGGCTTCCGCGACCAGTTGCAGGACGCGATGGCGCTCGTGCACACCCGGCCGCAGCTGCTGCGCGAACAGCTCCTGCGCTGCGCCGGGCGCCAGTTCGTCGAGGGCGACGTGCAGCACTGGTGGCACCCGCCGCAGGGCCGCGGCGTTCGCACGCGCATCTCGGACGACTACCTGTGGCTGCCGCTGGCGCTGGCGCGCTACGTCGAGGCGACCGGCGACACGCGCGTGCTCACCGAGCAGGTTCGCTACCTCGAGGGCCGCCCCGTCAATCCGCCCGACGACTCGTACTACGACCTGCCGCTGCCGTCAGGCGTGGAGGCGAGCCTGTACCAGCACGCCGCGGAAGCCCTGTGGCACGGCCTGCGCTTCGGCGAACACGGACTGCCGCTGATCGGCACCGGCGACTGGAACGACGGCATGAATCTCGTCGGCGAGGCCGGTCGCGGCGAGAGCGTCTGGCTGGGCTTCTTCCTGTGCGAGGTCCTGGCCCGCTTCGGCGAGCTGGCCGAGCGGCACGGCGACGCGGCCGGCGCGGCCCGCTGCCGGAGCGAGCGCGCGCAACTGACGGCGCGCCTCGAAGCGCACGGCTGGGACGGCGCCTGGTATCGCCGCGCCTACTTCGACGACGGCACGCCGCTGGGATCTGCGAGCAATGCCGAGTGCCAGATCGACTCCATCGCGCAGAGCTGGTCGGTGCTGTCGGGCGTGGCTGCGCCCGATCGCGCCCGCCGCGCGATGGACGCGATGCACGCGCGCCTCGTGCGACCCGACGCGAAAGTCGTGCTTCTGCTGGATCCGCCGTTCGATCACAAGGGACCGAGCCCCGGATACATCGCGGGTTACCTGCCGGGCGTGCGCGAGAACGGCGGGCAGTACAACCACGCGGCGATCTGGGCTGCCATGGCGTTTGCGGCGCTCGGCGACAGCGCGCGCGCCTGGTCCGTGCACGGGATCGTCAACCCGGTGAACCGCGCCTCGACCGCCGAAGACATGGCGCGCTACCGGGTCGAGCCGTACGTGATGGCGGCCGACGTCTACACGGTCGCACCGCACACCGGACGTGGCGGCTGGAGCTGGTACACGGGCTCGTCGGGCTGGATGTACCGATTGATCGTCGAGTCGTTGCTGGGACTGCAGCTGAAGACCGACGGCGACGGCGCTCGCCTGGAGCTGTCGCCCTGCCTGCCCGGCGACTGGCCCGGCTGCGCGCTGGAGTACCGCCATGGCCGGACCCTGTACCAGATCGACTTCATCCAGGTTCGCCCCATGGCCGGCGCGGTCGAAGTGCGGCTGGATGGAGAACTGCTGGCCGGCCGCTCGGTGCCATTGGTCGACGACGGCAGGCCGCACCGGGTCGAGATGCGCTGCTGAGCTCCGCCACCGGTTGGCGCGCGGCTGCATCTGAAGCCTCGATCAGTACAACCGGACCGCCACGTCGAAGTGCCAGTTGCGGCGGATCTCGACGACGTCGTAGTCGCGGGCCAGGGCTGGCGGAAAGGGCCGGTAGGGCGCCTGGCTCTGCACGATGCGCCGGATCGCTTCGTCGATGTCGGGCACGCCGCTGGAGACGACGAACGTCACCGACTCCACCGACCCGTCGCTCCGGATGGCCACCGTCACCATCGGATCCCGGTGGGGCAGCCGGGCGAGCTCGCGGATCATCTCGATCGTCATGTTGAGCTCGATCTTCCGCGCCCATGCCTCGGCGTACAGGACGAGTTCGGCGTTGGGATCGGCGCGACCAAAGAGGCGCGCTCGACGCGGGCTGCTGTAGGACAGCGGCAGCGACGGCCCCTGCTGTGCGGCAGGCGGCGCCGCATCGCGGCGAGCCGCTTCGGCGTCCAGTTGGCGTCCGATCGCCCGCAGCCGCTCTTCCCGTCGTTCCTCCGCCAATGCCGCCTCGCGCTGGGCGGCCTGGACCCGAGCCAGCTCCGCTTGGCGCTCTGCATCCAGCCGCGCCTGTGCCTGCCGCGCGGCTTCCTGGCGCCCTGCCTCGACACGCGCCGCCTCCTGGCGCTCGGCCTCGATGCGCGCCGCCTCGCGCTGTGCCGCTTCCCGACGGAGGGCGTCCTGCCGCGCCGCCTCCTGGCGTTCGGCTTCTTGTCGTTCGGCCCGCTGGCGGGCTTCCTCGGCCCGAGCTGCCTCCTGTCGAACCTGAGCCTGCCGCGCCACCTCCTGGCGTTCGGACTCCACGCGCGCCGCCTCGCGCTGTGCCGCTTCCCGACGAAGGGCGTCCTGCCGCGCCACCTCCTGCCGGGCTGCCTCCTGCCGCGCCGCCTCCTGCCGGGCTGCCTCCTGCCGCGCCGCCTCCTGCCGGGCTGCCTCCCGCCGCGCTGCCTCCTGTCGTGCGGCCTCCTGACGCGCCGCCTCCTGCCGCGCTTCCTCCTGGCGCGCCGCGTCCTGCTGCGCCGCCTCCTGTCGATCGGCCTCCAGGCGCGCCGCTTCGGCGCGGGCTGTCTCCTCCCTGCGCTCGGTCTCCTGCCGCAATTGCGCCTGCCGTGCGGCCTCCTGACGCTCCGCCTCCAGGCGTGCTGCCTCGCCCTGCGCCGCTTCACGACGGAGAACGTCCTGTCGCGCCGCTTCTTGCCTGTCGGCCTCCTGCCGTGCTGCTTCCTGCCTTTCGGCCTCCTGGCGAACCGCCTCCGACCGAG
Organism: Burkholderiales bacterium; assembly: GCA_041308065.1. GTDB lineage: Bacteria > Pseudomonadota > Gammaproteobacteria > Burkholderiales > Burkholderiaceae_F > JAOUJD01. Next base: position 230 of record JBFZCF010000116.1, on the reverse strand, counting down.
TTGCATCGGCGCGTGCCACTTCCTGTCGCGACGACTTCTGCTCGTCCGCGACTCGTTGTGTGTCCAGCTCGGCGCGATCGTGCCTGGGCAGCTCGACCGCGGCTTCCCGCGCTGCGTCGGCGGCCGTGCGCGGTGGTGCCGCAGCGGGAGGCATGGGCTCGGTCACGGGCGCCGCGGCGGGAGGCGTGGGCTCGGTCGCGAGCGCCTCGGCGGGTCGCGAAGCGGCGCTC
>JBFZCF010000115.1:0-12363 GCA_041308065.1 Burkholderiales bacterium | reverse complement strand
GTTCTCGCATCGCTACGGGCAGTCGACCGGCGTCGTGATCTTCGACCGCGTGCTGGTGCCGTGGGAGCGCGTGTTCTACGCGGGCGAGTGGGAACACTCTTCGGCGCTGACCTACGACTATGCGACCCATCACCGCCACACGTGCATCGCGGCGCGCGCCGGCTTCGGCGACCTGCTGATCGGCGCGGGCGCGCTGATGTGCGAGGCGAACGGATTCGATCCCGGCGCAAAGTCTGCCTTGCGCGAGCCGATGGTCGAGCTGATCAAGATCGTCGAAGGCTTCTACGCGTGCGGCGTGGCGGCGAGCGTGTACGGGACGCAGGATCCGGCCAGCGGCACGTTCATGCCTGAACCGGTCTTCGCCAACATCGGCAAGCTGCTGCTCGCCACGCAGATCTACGACATGCACCGGCTGGCGCACGAGGTCTCGGGCGGGCTGATCGTCGCGCTGCCGGGCCCGGACGAAGACCACAACCCGGCGACCGCGGCGACGCTGGCCGAGGTGCTGCGCGCGAGTCCGACGGTGCCGTACGACAAGCGCATCGAGGTCGCGCGCTTCGTCGAGGACCTGACCGCGTCGTACCAGGGCGGGTGGTACTCCGTGATCAGCCTGCATGGCGGCGGATCGCCGGCGGCGATGAAACAGGAAATCTGGCGCAACTATCCGCTGGGCAACAAGGTCGAGCTGGTCGAGCGCCTGCTCGACCGCGGCGTGCTTGCGCAGGACGGTCAGCGGCCGATCACGCGCAACCGGCAGCCGGGGCGGTGCTGCGACCAGGGCTGCAGCGCGGCCGGGCAGCCGGTGATGGTGCCGTTGCCGGAGCCTGCGTCAAGGAACTGACTGAATCGAAGGCGGGGCGCTCCGCCATCAACGGCGTGCCACGGAACCCTGCTCCATCGCCCAGCGCCGCTCGGCCTCGCGACGCACGGCGGGCAGCATCAGCAGTCGAATGGCGATGATGCCGACGCGGGCCCAGCGCCAGTAGCGCAGGAACTTCGCGCGGGCCGCGGCATCGGTCGAGACGGCACGGGTCTCCTGCGCGAGGCGCGTGATGTTCGGCGCGATTTCGATGGCCTCCAGCGACCACGCGATCTTCACCACTCCGGGCTCTGCGTAGCCGGCGAAGTCCTCCGGAGGAATCGCAACGAACTTCACGTCGGCGAGCCACGGCTGGCAGCGCGCGCCGCAGGCGACCCACCGGCCGTGCTCCTCCGCAAGAAGGCCCCAGCCCAGTCGAGTCGTTTCGTCCACGATCCCTCGGGGCACGCGCGGCGAGTGAGGCGTCGAGCGCATCAGCATCTCGCGCAGCCGGAAGATCGCCCTGACGAGTAACGGCGACTGCATGTCGAAGCGAGTCGCGACTTCCATCACCACGCGGGCGGGCGCGTTCACCGTGGTTTCGAACCGTTCCCTGGCGTCGGGGTCGGGAACGAAGCGATCGAGCAGCGACTCCATTTCGGCCAACGAGGGACCGCTGGCGCTAAACCGCCTCCCGTGCCAGGAACCGTTCCGCGAGGCGCGTCCAGTACGCCGCGCCCACTGTCAGGTTGGCATCGTCGAAGTCGTACTTCGCGTTGTGCACCATCGGGCTGTGCTCGCCGTTGCCCAGGCGCAGGAAACAGCCCGGCTTGTGCTGCAGGTAGTACGCGAAGTCCTCGCTGCCGGTGGTCGGGCCCCACGGGAAGACCACGCGCTGCGGGCCGACGAGTTCCTCGGCCACCTGCCGCGCGAACTCGGTCTCCGCGGCCGAGTTGACGACCACCGGATAGCCGCGCTCGTACTCGATCTCGGCGGCTCCGCCGTAGCACATCACCTGCGCGTTGACGATCTCGGTGATGCGCTGCTCGAGCCGTGCCCGGACGCCTTCGTCGAACGAGCGGATGCTGAGCTCCAGCGTCGCGGATTCCGGGATCACGTTGGCCGCGGTGCCGGCGTGCACCGTGCCGATCGTGACGATCGCCGTCTGGGTCGGGTCGATGTTGCGCGACACGACCGTCTGCAGCGCCATGATCACGCTGCCGGCGATCACGACCGGATCGATCGACAGGTGCGGGCGCGCCGCGTGGCCGCCGCGGCCGCGGATCGTGATCTTCGCGGTGTCCGAGGCCGACATGAACGGACCGACGCCGAACAGGAACGTGCCGGTCGGCACGCCCGGGTGGTTGTGCATGCCGAAGATGGCGTCGCACGGGAAGCGTTCGAAGAGCCCGTCGGCGATCATCTGCTGCGCGCCGCTGTCCTTGCCGGCTTCCTCAGCGGGCTGGAACACGAGGTGCACGGTGCCGGAAAAGTTGCGCGTGGCCGCGATCCGCTGCGCGGCGCCGAGCAGCATCGTGGTGTGGCCGTCGTGGCCGCACGCGTGCATCACGCCGGGAATGCAGCTCGCCCACGGCTTGCCGCTTTCCTCGATGATCGGCAGCGCATCGATGTCGGCGCGGATCGCGACCGCGCGCGGGCCGTCGCCGACCTTCAACGTGCCGACCACGCCGTAGCCGCCGACGTGGCGCGTGACGTTCCAGCCCCAGCCCTCGAGGCGCGCGGCGACGAGCTCCGACGTCGCCGACTCGCGGAACGACAGCTCCGGATTGCGGTGCAGCTGGTGGCGCGTCTCGCGCAGGGATTCGGCGGCGTCGAGCAGGTCTGTGAGCTGGCAGTGCGCGGTGTAGCGGGCGTTCATTCAGGGTCCTCCGGCGGCAGGACGGCAGTATCCCGCAAGCCTGCGTTGACCGCACGGGACGGCAAGTGTTACTTTGGTATTACCAATGCGGGAGGGCCCGATGACGACGCCGACCACGATCAAGCTGCCGGACGCCTTGAAGGAGCGCATCGCGCCGCTGGCCGACGCAGCCGGGAAGACGGCCCATGCCTGGATGGTCGAAGCTCTCGAGCGCCAGGCCGACCTCGCCGAGGCGCGCGAGGCGTTCATCCGCGATGCCGAAGCGTCCGCGGCGGAGGTGGACGCGGGCGGAACTCTGTATGCCGCAGAAGACGTCGCGTCGTACCTGTTCGCGCGCGCGGCCGGCAAGCGGACCACCGCATGGCCGAAGGCGCAGTCGCGCGGGTCGGCCAAGGCCGCGGGCAAGGTCGCGGCCAAAGCGCGATCCACGCGCAGCCGCGCCTGACGCACCATGGCGAGCGTCAGCTTCACCGCGTGCGCGCTGACCGACCTCGACCGCCTGTTCGACTTCCTTGCGGAACACGATCCCGGCGCCGCCGACCACGCGGCGCACGCCATCGTCGACGCCACGCGAATCCTGCGGGATCACCCGTTGATCGGACGCCCGGTGCGGGGCGACATCCGCGAACTCGTGATCTCCTCGGGCCGCACCGGGTACGTTGCGCTCTATCGGCTGAAGCGCGGCAACGCCCGGGTCGAGATCCTGACCATCCGGCACCAGCGCGAGGCCGGGTACCGCGAGTGATTCGGGGCGGACTCTACGACGCCTGCTTCGGCGTGTTGCCCGCGCCGAGATCCCAGTAGAGCCCGGTCATCACCGACAGCGCTTCGCGCAGCACCTCCGGCGGCAGGTGCTCGTTCGGCGCGTGCTGCGAGCAGCCCGGATACGAGTGCGGCACCCACACGGTGCGCAGGCCGAGCACGTCGGTGAAGATGTCGTTGGGCAGCGAGCCGCCGAGGTTCGGCAGCAGCGCGGGTTTCTTGCCGCTGGTGCGCGCGAGCGATTCCATCGCCCACTGCACCCACGGGTCCTCGGGATCGATGCGCGTCGCGTGGAACATCTCCTCGCGCGTGGCCGCGATCGTCACCATCGGGAAGCCCTGGCGGTCGAGGTGACGGCGCAGCGCCGGCAGGATCTGCTGCTCGTCGATGCCGACGACGAAACGCAGCTGGCAGCGCGCCCACGCGCGAGGCGGGATCGCGTTGACCGGCGTGTCCGGGTTGCCGGTCTTGTACGCGAGCACTTCGAACGAGCACCAGCCGAACACGCGCTCGGCGGGCGACAGTCCCGGCTCGCCCCACCACGGCTCGACGGCCGGGCCGTCGGCGCCACCGTCGACTTCGCAGTCGGCGAGCGCGCGGCGCACGGAGGCCGGCAGTTCCCCCGGCACCCACTCGGGCACGCGGATCTGACCGGTCGGCCCGGCGATGCTGGCGATCGCGTGCGCGAGCTGCAGGCCGGGGTTGGAGATGAGCCCGCCCCAGTTGCCCGAGTGATGCCCGCCCTTGCGCGCCTCGATCGTCAGGTCGAAGTTGAAGCTGCCGCGCGATCCGAGGAAGATCGTCGGCCGGTCGGCGCGCAGGCGCGGGCCGTCGGAGGCGATCAGCAGGTCCGCCTTGAAGAGTTCCCGGTTCGCCTCGCAGACATCACGCAGGCCGGGCGAGCCGGTTTCCTCGCCCATCTCGACGAGGAACTTCGAGTTGAAGCCGAGGCGGCCGCGTTCGGCGAGGACGTTGGCCATCGCCTGCATGTTCACCGAGTGCTGGCCTTTGTTGTCGGCGATGCCGCGGCCGTACCAGCGGCCCGCGCGTTCGGTCAGGGTCCATGGCGACAGGCCCTCGAGCCACTCGGGCTCGAGCCCGCGGATCACGTCGCCGTGGCCGTAGCCGAACACGGTCGGCAGCTTCGGATCCTCGATGCGCTGTGCGTACAGGAACGGCGCCTTCGCCTTCGGGCTCGTCAGCGTGCGGCACTCGAAGCCCATTGCCTCGAACGCCGGCTGCAGTTCGTCGTGCAGGTACTGCGCCAGCACGGGCGCTCGGTCCGGGTTCTGGCTCTCGGTCGGAATGGCGATCCGGCGCGCGAGGAGGGCCTTGAATTCGCCCGAGTCGAACTGTCTCTCGGAGCGGGTGATGGCGGCGGTGCGGGTCATGATTCCCTCCTGGAAGCGGCGTGTCTGGTTCGAAGAAGCGTTCGCGCGTTCAGGCGGCCTGCGCCTGCGGCGGCGGATACAGGTGGCACGCGACCGCGCCCTCCGGTCCACGGGTCAGTGCGGGCACCTGCGCGCTGCAGTGGCTCATCCGACGCGCGCAGCGCGGATGGAAGGGGCAGCCCGGCGGCGGGTTGAGCGGATCGGGAAACGCCAGCCCGAGCCCGATGTCCGGCACGCCGAGCCCGGGCTCCGGCGTCAGCACCGACGCCAGCAGCGCCTGCGTGTACGGATGGCGCGGCGCGCGGAAGAGCCGCTCGGTGTCGGCCTGCTCGACGACCTGGCCGAGGTACATCACCGCGACCTGCGTGGCGATGTGCTCGACGACCGCGAGGTTGTGGCTGATGAACACGTAGGTCAGGTTGAAGTCGCGCCGCAGGTCCATCAGCAGGTTCAGGATCTGCGCCTGCACCGAGACGTCGAGCGCCGAGGTCGGCTCGTCGCAGATGACGATCTCGGGCTGCATCACCAGCGCGCGCGCGATCGCAACGCGCTGCCGCTGCCCGCCGGACAGCTGCCCCGGCGTGTTGTCGGCGTAGCGCGCCGGCAGGCCGACGCGCTCGAGCATCGCGATCGCCCTGGCGCGCCGCTCGGCCGCCGTGCCGATGCCGTGCACGTCGAGCGGCAGCGCGACGATCGACGCGATGCCGCGGCGCGGGTTCAGCGACGAGTACGGGTCCTGGAACACCGGCTGCACGCGCCGCGCGACCGCCTTGCGGCCGAGCGCGGCCACGTCCGCGCCGTCGAGCGCGATGCGGCCGCTCGTCGGCGCGAGCAGCCCCAGCAGCATGCGCGCCAGCGTCGACTTGCCGCAGCCGGACTCGCCGACGATGCCCAGCACGTCGCCGCGCCGGATCTCGAGATCCACGCCGTTGACGGCGTGCAGCGTGCGGCCCTTGCGGAAGAATGTGGCGCCGAGCGAGAACGTGCGCGTCACCGCGCGCGCCTCCATCAGCGGCGTCGATGGGGTGCTCACGTCGGCAGTTCCTCGTGGATGCACCGCCAGCGATGCTCACCCCGGCTTCTCACTGGCACGGCCACCGCGCACTCCGGCCGCGCATGCGCGCAGCGCTCGCGGAAGCTGCAGCCGCGGATCTCGCCGACGAGCGAAGGCACCACGCCGGCGATCGTGCCGAGCCGGCCGCCGCGCTCGGTGCGCCCCGGCACGGGGATGCAGCTGATCAGCCCGCGCGTGTACGGATGGCGCGGCGACGCGAACACGCGCTCGGCCGTGCCTTCCTCGACGATCTCGCCGGCGTACATCACCGCCACGCGGTGCGCGATGCGCGCGACCACACCCAGGTCGTGCGTGATCAGCACCATCGCGATGCCGAGGTCCTTCTGCAGGTCGGCGAGCAGCCGCAGGATCTGCGCCTGGATCGTGACGTCGAGCGCGGTGCTCGGCTCGTCGGCGATCAGCAGCTCCGGGCCGCACATCAGCGCCATCGCGATCATCACGCGCTGGCGCAGTCCCCCGGAGAGCTGGTGCGGATACTGTTCCAGCCGCTCGGCCGCCGACGCGATGCCCACCTTGCCGAGCAGCTCGATCGCGCTCCATCAACTGGTTGCCGATCGTGTACGCCGGGTTCAGCGCGGTCATCGGCTCCTGGAAGATCATCGCCATGCGGTTGCCGCGCAGCGCGTTGACGCGCCGGGGCGACGCCTGCAGCAGGTCCTCGCCGAGCAGTGTCAGTTTCGCCGCCCGCCGCTTCGCCGCCGCCGGCAGCAGGCTCATCACCGCCAGCGACGTGATCGACTTGCCGCAGCCCGACTCGCCGACGATGCACAACGTCTCGCCGCGCTTCACCCGGAACGACACGTCGCGCACCGCACGCAGCGGCCCGCGCGGCGTGGCGATGTCGACACCCAGGCCCTCGACACCTCGCGCTGCGCGCGAGCGATTTGCCCTCGGGAGCGGCCCAGCGGGCTCATGCACGCCCCTCCGGCGCCAGCAGGTCGCGCAGGCCATCGCCCGCGAGGTTGATCGCGAAGATCAGCGTCGCCAGCGCTCCGCCGGGCAGGGCGATCAGCCAGAACGAGAAGAACATGTACGACTTCGCCTCGGAGATCATCAGCCCCCACGACGGCAGCGGCGGCTGCACGCCGAGGCCGAGGAAGGAGAGGGCGGCTTCGAGCAGGATCGCGCTCGCCGCCTCCAGCGTGGCGACCACGATCAGGTGCGGCATCACGTTGGGCAGCACTTCGCCGAGCAGCACGCGCGCGGTCGAGGCGCCGGCCGCCTGCGCGGCGGCGACGTAGTCGAGCGAGCGCACCTGCTGCGTGGCGCTGCGCATCACGACCGCGAAGCGGTCCCACTTCAGCAGCCCCAGCACCATGATCACGACCCACAGCGAGCCGCCGACCAGCGCGACGGTGGCGAGCGCGACGAGGATCACCGGCATCGACAGCCGCGTGGTGACCATGAAGCTCACCAGCATGTCGGTCCTGCCGCCGAAGTAGCCGGCGAGCATCCCCATCGTGGTCCCGATCAGCCCCGAGATGATCGCCACCGAGACGCCGATCAGCAGCGAGATGCGCGCGCCGTAGAACAGCCGCGACATGTAGTCGCGCCCGAGCGGGTCGGTGCCGAGCGGGTGCAGCCACGAACCCTGCTCGTACCAGAACGGCGGCACGTTGCGGTTGGCGAGGTCCTGCGCGTACGGGTCGTACGGCGCGATCCACGGCGCGGCGAGCGCGAGGAACACGATCAGCAGGAGCAGCGCGCCGCCGACCACCACCGCCTTGTTCTTCCACACGCGGCGCCAGAGGCCGGGCGCGGCGATGACCGTGCCGCCGGGTTCGACGCCCGCGGCCGCCGCTTCCGTGCTGACCGTGCTCGACATCGCTACGCGACCCGGATGCGCGGATCGAGCCACGCGTTGGCGATGTCGGAGGCGAGCGTCAGCACGACGTAGATCACCGACAGCAGCAGCACGATGCTCTGCATCACCGGGAAGTCCTTGAACGTGATGCTCTGGTAGGCGAGGTAGCCGAGGCCGTCGAGCGCGAAGATCGTCTCGATCACCACCGAGCCGCCGAGAAGGAAGCCCAGCTGCACGGCGGCGAGCGCCACCACCGGCACCACCGCGTTGCGCAGCGCGTGCTTGAAGATCACCTTGCTGGCGGGCAGCCCCTTGGCGCGCGCGGTGCGGATGTAGTCGGCCTCCAGCACCTCGATCATGCCGGCGCGGATCAGCCGCATGAACGCCGGCGCCGCGTAGTAGCCGAGCGCGATCGTCGGCATCACGAAGTGCTGCCAGGTGCCGCTGCCGGACACCGGCAGCCAGCGCAGCGAGATCGAGAACAGCATGATCAGCAGCAGCGCGAAGAAGAAGTTCGGCAGCGCCTGCCCGAGCACCGCGAGCGCGAGGCACAGCCGGTCGATCCAGCTGTTGCGGTAGACCGCGGCCATCACCCCGAGCGGAATCGAGATCGCGAGCGCGAAGGCCAGCGCGAGCAGGCCCAGCACCATCGTCGTTTCGAGCTTCGCGAAGATCAGCGGCGCGGCCGCCGTCTTGAAGTAGATCGATTCGCCGAAGTCGCCGCGCAGCGTCTTGCCGAGCCACTCGACGTACTGCACCGGCAGCGGCCGGTCGAAGCCGTAGGTCTTGCGGACCAGTTCGATGTCCTCGGACCGCGCGCCTTCGCCCGCGATCGCGATGGCCGGGTCGCCCGACAGGCGCAGCAGCAGGAAGGCGATCATCGACACGGCCAGGGCGACGGCGATCGCCAGCCCCAGCCGTTTCAGGATGTACCCGCCCACCTCCGCGCCTGCCTTGCCCGCCGCCTACTTCAAGGACCCGTCACTTCCAGGTCATCTCCCAGAAGCGGACCTGCTCGTCCGGGTAGGCGGCGAAGTTCAGTTCCTTCGACCCGACGTAGTAGACCGGCAGCGACCACAGCGGCACCGACCAGGCGTTGTCGGCGATCCGTTTCAGCGCGTCGCGGTACGCCTGCTGGCGCACCTTCGGGTCGACCGAGTTGTTGCCCTTCTTCAGCAACTCCTGCACTTCCTTGTCGCGCGTGACGTCGTCCGACTCGCCGCCGAACCAGACGGGAATCGATGCCGACACGTCGTTGACCGAGAACGAGCCCCAGGTCTGGTGCGTCAGCGACGCCTTGCCGGCGCGGATCGCGTCGCGCATCGCGGCGTACTGCGAGAAGTTCAGCTTGGCCTTGATGCCGACCTGCTGCAGGTTGTTGATGATCGCCTCGGTCTGGTTGCGCTCCCGGTACGCGAAGATCTCGGTCTCGAAGCCGTTCGGGAAGCCCGCTTCGGCCAGCAGCTTCTTTGCCAGCGCCGGGTCGTACGCGTAGCGCGCGGCGCCCTGGTCGGTGCAGCCGAACTGCGACGGGAAGCACTGGGTGTGCAGCACGCGCGAACCGGCGCCGACGATGTTCTTGACGATCGACTCGCGGTCGATCGCGTGCAGGATCGCCTTGCGCACGCGGATGTCCTTGAGCGCCGGCGTCGGCGTGTTGTCGAGCGTGTTGAGCTGCATGAACGCGATCCGCATCGTCTCGCCGCTGACCACCTGCAGGCTCGGCACTCTGGCGGCCTGGTCGGCCTGGTCCTTCGGCACGTGCATGATCAGGTCGGCGCCGCCGGACAGCATCTCGGCCATCTGCGTCTGCCGGTCCGGGATGAAGCGGATGTCGATCTTCGCGATCTTCGGCGCGCCCTTGGCGGTGTCCTTGAAGTAGTTCGGATTGCGCTCGAGCGTGATTGACTTGCCCGGCACATAGTTGGCGACGCGGAACGGGCCGGTGCCGACCGGCTTGGCGTTCATGCCCTTGGGCCCGACCTCGGCGTAGTACTTCGCCGGGTGGATGACGACCGGACCGGCAAGGTACTCGATCCAGGCGGGGAAGACCTGCTTGGTGGTCAGGCGGACCTTGTACTTGTCGACCTTCGTCGCTTTCTCGATCCAGTTGACGTTCGCCTGCGTGGTGACCTTGTTGGCCGGGTCGGCGACGAAGTTCAGCGTGTAGACGACCGAGTCGGCGTCGAAGTCCTCGCCGTTGTGGAACTTGATGCCCTCGCGCAGTTCGAACTCGATCGTCCTATCGTCGATCTGCTTCCAGCTCTTCGCGAGGTTGCCCTTGTACTCGTTGGTCTTCGGATCCTGGACGATCAGCGTGTCCCACACGTTGTGGCCGATGATCACGCCGATGCGGACATTGTTGAAGAACGGGTCGACGCTCTCCGGCGCCTGGTCGTAGGCGAAGCGGATCGTGTCGTCCTTCTTGCCGGCGAGCGCCGGGCCGGTGACGGCGAGCAGGCCGGCCAGGACTGCGCCGGCGACGAGTTTCAGCCCGGAACGGGCGGGCTTGCGGGCTTGCATGGTGTCTCCTCCAAGGGTGTTGTTTTGGATGCCAGCCGGATGGGTGACGGTTGTCCGGCGCAGGGAAGGCAGTGTCGCGCGGGAGGGGTGGTCGGGTCAAACCAACCGCCGCACGCACGCGACGGCCGCGCATCGTGACGCGCGGAGCCGTGACGTCTACTTGCCGAACACGGTCTTCAGCAGGTCGGTCGTGCGCGCCGCCGGGTTGGTGCGGATCTTCTTCTCTTCCTCGCCGACCATGTGGAACAGGCCGTCGAGCGACTTGTTCGTCACGTAGTCGTCGAGGTCGAGCGACTGCCTGCTCATCATCGGCACGCTCGTGTAGCGACCCATCATGTCCTTGTAGGCGCGCGTCGCGCCGACCTCGCCGACCTTCTTCGACACGATCGGCTTGAACGCCGCGTAGAGCTTGTCGTGCGTCTTGCGGCGGAAGAACTCGGTGGCTGCCGTGTCGCCTCCGGTGAGGATGCCGCGCACGTCCTCCAGCGTCATGTCGCGGATCGCGTCGCCGAAGTAGCGCGCGGCCTGCGGCGCGGCGGCCTCGGCCGCGCGGTTCATGCTCAGGATGAATTCGTCGACCTGCTTCTGGTACCCCGCCATGCGGGCGACCTCCGCCACCTTCTGGATGCTCGGCGGCATCAGGATCTTCACCGCTGCGTTGCCGAAGTAGCCGTCGACCTGCGAGAGGCTCTTGACGGCGCGTTCGGTGCCCACCGCGAGCGCTTCCTTGATCCCCGCGGCGTTGGTCTTCTCGTCGGCCGCGCCGATGCTCGCCCCGCTTGCGGGCGCCTTGGGCAGTGAACGGACGCCCTTCATGAGGTCGTCGACGCTCGGCATCTGGGCGGAGGCCAGGGACGCGAACAGCGCCCCGGCGGCCAGGACAAGGACTCGCTTCATGCGGTACTCCTCCGTGCGATGCGCGCGCTCCCCGGACTCCATCGGGGGCGCCGCGCGCGGGTGTGCGTCAGCTCTTGCGGAAGATGCCGAGCTTGCCGAGGATGAAGATGAGCAGCGCCGCGCCGGCGATCGCCACAATGAACCGCAGGATGCCTCCCGTGGGCTCCAGGCCCAGCAGGCCGGCGATCCAGAAGCCGAGCGACGAGCCGACGATGCCGACCAGCACGTTGGCGATCAGGCCCATCTGCGGGTTGGTCTTCATGACGATGCTCGCCAGCCATCCGACGATGCCGCCGATGATCAAGGTGATGATCCAGCCCATGTGCGTGTCCTTTCGATAGTTGAACCACCCGCCCGCGCGCCGGTGCGCGCGCTGCGGTCAGCGCAGGACCTTGCCGGCCATCCGCAGGATGTCGTCCAGCGGGTTGCCGTCACCGTTCAGGTCGAGCAGTGATCCGAGTCCGGGAGCGGCGTTGCGCGGCATCGCTTCGCCACCGCTCGCGGCCCCGCCTCCGCCCAGCAGGCTGCCCATCAGGTCGCCGAGTCCGCCGCCCGCGGGCATCGATGGCATCGAGGCCGGCGCCATCGGGCTCTCGCCCTGTTGCCTCGCCATGAAGCCCGTGACGAGCATCGCCAGCAGCGGCAGCATCTTCTTGAGCAGGCTCGGGTCGAGCCCGGACTGCGCGGCCGCGTTCTGCGCGACGGTGCGGCTCACGTCCTTCGAACCGAAGATCTGGCCGAGCACGTCGTTTCCCTGGCTCACGTCGGTCCGCTGCGGCGCGAGCACCTGATCGAGCAGGCCACCGCCACCGAGTTGCCCGAGCAGCCCGCCGAGCCCGCCGAGTCCGTCGAGGCCGGCCGGCTGGGCCTGCGCCTGCTTCTTGAATCCGCCCAGGATGGCGGGCAGCAGCGCCTCGGCGCCGCTCGCCACCTGCGACTCGGGAACGTTCAGTTCGCGCGCCATCGACTGGAGCCCGCCCACCTGGGCGAGAAGGTCAGTGATCTGCATGCCGGTGCTCCTCAGGTTGGCGATGATTGGGTCGAGATGGTCCGTTCGTTCACCGGATGACCGGCAGCCGAAGGCGGCGCCGTGCGCGAAGACGAGCCAAGGCACAAGGCGCGAACAGGCGCACGATACGGGTGCCGTCCGTCGGCGGCAATCGAAGGTCAACGCCGCTGTGGTCGCGCGCCGGCAAGCACCGGCGGCGGGCCGGCGCTCCGCGCGCGGCGATC
>JBFZCF010000114.1:0-12999 GCA_041308065.1 Burkholderiales bacterium | reverse complement strand
GCCGAGCTCGTCCAGCTGCCGGCTGTTCAGGCCGGTGCTTCCCACGGTCAGGTCGAAAACCTTCATTGGGTGCCTCGGTGCAGCGGCCGGATCCGGCGTCGTCACTCATCAGTGTGCAATTCAGCGTCAGGTTACTCCTCGGCCCGGTCCGGTGCCGGACCGTTCGTCACTCGCGCGCCTCTCCGGAGGGGCGGCGCGACTGCTTCGGTGCAGCGCGCAGGAAATCCGCCCGGGTAAGATGGCCACAGCCCGGCCCGGGTGACGAAACTGGTAGACGTAGCGGACTTAAAATTCGCAGCCGCAAGGCGTACGGGTTCGAGTCCCGTCCTGGGCACCACGCTCCACCCTCCCGCGTCGACAGCCACGCACGCGCGTGGCGGCAGCCCGCGTCCGGCCGACGGCGCACCCAGCTGAAGCGACTCGATCGGCCGCGATAATCCGCCGATGCACTGGGATCTGTTCTGCCGCGTCGTCGACAACTTCGGCGACATCGGCGTGTGCTGGCGTCTGGCGGCCGACCTTGGCTCCCGCGGCGATGGCGTGCGCCTGTGGTGCGACGATGCCAGCGCGCTCGCCTGGATGGCGCCCGCCGGCGCACCGGGCGTCGAGGTGCGCCGTTGGCCGACCGAGGGCGACACGAGCATCGAGCCGGGCGAGGCGGTCATCGAGGCTTTCGGTTGCCACTTGCCGGACGGCTTCGTGCGCAGGATGGCCGCACGCCAGCCGCGGCCGACGTGGATCAACCTCGAGTACCTGAGCGCCGAAGATTACGTGGAGCGCAACCACGGCCTGCCCTCGCCACAGTCCGCCGGTCCGGCGCGAGGCGTGAACAAGTGGTTCTTCTATCCGGGCTTCAGCGCGGGCACCGGGGGCCTGCTGCGCGAACCAGACCTGGCCCGCCGGCAGGCGGCCTTCGACGCGCACGCCTGGCTGCGCAGCCGCGGCATCGTCCCGGCCGCCGGCGAGCGCCTCGTGAGCCTCTTCTGCTATGCCAACCCGGCCGTGCCGGCCCTGCTCGACGCGCTCGCCACCGCGCCCACCCTCCTGCTCGTGACTCCGGGCCTCGCCGCGCAGCAGGTGCGGGCGCTGCCCGGAACATCGGACCGGGGCGTGCTGCGGGTCCACTACCTGCCGGCGTTCACGCAATACGACTACGACCACCTGCTCTGGTCGTGCGACCTGAACCTGGTCCGGGGCGAAGACTCCTTCGTCCGCGCGCAGTGGGCCGGCAAGCCGTTCCTGTGGCAGATCTATCCCCAGGACGACGACGCGCACGTCACGAAACTGGCAGCATTCCATCGACGCTTCCTGGCCAGCGCCGTACCCGAACTCGCCGCGGCAGTCCTCGGCGCCGCCGAGGACTGGAACGGGATTGAGGGCGCATCCGCGGGGCCCTCCAGCGTGACCGGGATCACGCTGCCAGCGCCACGCCTGTGGCCGGACTGGCGTGACCACTGCCTGGCCTGGCGGGCCGCGCTGGAGGCCTTGCCGGACCTGACATCGTCGCTGCGCGCATTTGTCCTGGAACGCCGGTAAAATCGCGGGCTTTGCTCCACCCGGCCCCGCTTTCCCGGCCGCACCCCAATCGCGTCACGCGGCCGCCAGGCTGCGGACGCCCATCCGTCGCGGTGAACCCGACGGATGCACGCAAGAGAACCGAAGATGAAAATCGCTCAGGAAATCCGCGCAGGCAACGTGATCATGCACGGCAAGGACCCGATGGTCGTGCTGCGCGCGGAGTACAGCCGCGGCGGGCGCAACTCCGCCACCGTGCGCATGAAGCTGAAGAGCCTGCTCAGCAACTCCGGCACGGAAGTCGTGTTCAAGGCCGACGACAAGATCGACCAGGTGATCCTCGACAAGAAGGACTGCACCTACTCGTACTTCGCCGATCCGATGTACGCGTTCATGGACAGCGACTACAACCAGTTCGAGGTCGAGGCCGAGAACATGGGCGACGCGCTGAGCTATCTCGAGGACAACATGCCGGTCTCGGTGGTCTTCTACGAGGGACGCGCGATCTCCGTCGAGCTTCCGACCAGCGTCGTGCGCGAAGTCGTGCAGACCGAGCCCGCCGTCAAGGGCGACACCTCGGGCAAGGTGATGAAGAGCGCCAAGCTCGCCACCGGCTTCGAGATCATGGTCCCGCTGTTCGTGCAGACCGGCGACAAGATCGAGATCGACACGCGCGAACACGTGTACCGCAAGCGCGTCTGAGCGAACGGGCGCGGCGGCTCATCGAGGGGCGGACTCCGCCCCGCCCCGCCTTGCCCTCGTGATCCGGCGCAGCTAGGCCTGCAGCAGCAGGACGAGCACTCCCACCGCCGCACCCGCGCTCGCGATGAGCTTGCCCTTGGCCCGCGCGATCTCGCCCTGGGTCTCGTCGTCGAGGCGAACCCAGACGCCCACCGAGACCATCGTCAGGAAGCCTGCGATGAGGGCAAGTACAGCCAGCGCGTCGCCTTGCATGTCGGCTCCCTCCCGGTCGATCGGTCACCGGGGAATTGTTGCTCCAGCATCGTCGGGCGATTCGCGCAAATGCGGGTGAAACCGCCTCCACACCGCACGCACGAGAACAACCTTCGCCCGGCCGGAGCCCGGCGCCCGCCCGACCAGCGGCCCTGCGCCTCCTAGCCCACGGCGTTCGCGATGAACGCGAGGATGAACACGAGCGCCACGAGGCTCGTCGGCATCACGACGATCCAGAACGCGTTGTTCCTCCAGAAAGCCCGCTTCGCTGGCGCGCCCTTCCCACTTCCTTCGAACGTACTCATTCCAAGTGCCTCCCCAGACTCTTGTTGAGCACTTCAAAAGCTACTGAAACGCGAGGCCAGGAGTTTGAGGAATGTCGTGGCGGTTTCGAAAAGGCGAGGCGCAGGGACGAAGATCACACAAAAGCACGTCGTCGGTGCCGCATTGCGATGAAGCTTTCCGCAATGCGCTCGAACGCCGCGCGCGAGTCGCCTCGAACTGCGCATCGCGCATGTTGCGACCTTCGGACACGCGCGGCGCTGCCGATGGCTCGAACGCGCGTCCACTGCGCACGCGCCGGATTCGCGAACAACACCGTTGAGCAATGTCATTCAGGCCGAGGCGCCGCAACTCCATCATGCAGTGGAACCACTCTTCGCCAGCGACCGCCCGAGCTCGCGTGCCGCTTGCCTCGTCGATCACAACGCCCCGCCTCGAAGCCACCCACCCAGCCGTCGATAACTCATGCACATCGTTGTTTGCGTCAAGCAGGTGCCCGACAGCGCCCAGATCCGGGTCCATCCGGTGACCAACCGGATCATGCGTCAGGGTGTGCCGGCGATCATCAATCCGTTCGACCTCTTCGCGCTCGAGGAGGCGCTGCGAATCAAGGACCGCACCGGCGCGCGCGTCACCGTGATCTCGATGGGCCCGCCCGCCGCCGAGGCCGCATTGAAGAAGTGCGTGTCGTTCGGTGCCGACGAGGCGATCCTGCTGACCGACATGGCGTTCGCGGGTGCGGACACGCTGGCGACGACCTTCGTGCTGATGTCGGCGATCCGACAGATCGCCAAGGCGCATCCGGTGGACATCGTCTTCACCGGCAAGCAGACGATCGACGGCGACACCGCGCAGGTGGGTCCCGGCATCGCGATCCGGCTGGGCTGGGAGTTGCTGACCTACGTCTCGAAGATCCGGTCGATCGACACGGACACGAAGCAGATCGTCATCGAGCGGCGCGCCGAGGGCGGCGTGCAGGTGCTCGAATCGCGGCTGCCGTGCGTGATCACGCTGCTGGAGGGCATCAACGAGATGCGGTTTGCGGACATGGCCGGCATGTTCCGCGCCGCGCGCTACGACGTGCCGCACTGGGGCGTGGCGGGCGCGGGCATCGAGGACACCAGCCAGGCAGGCATGAAGGGCTCGCCCACCGCCGTCGCGCAGGTGTTCGCACCGAAACCCAAGGAGGTCAAGGCGCTGGTGATCGCCGGCGACACGCCGCAGGCGAAGGCCGAGGCGCTGCTCGACCGGATGTTCGCCGACTTGCCGAAGCTCGAGAAGTCGCTGCTCGATCACCTTGACGCCCAGGGAGCCCGGCAATGAGCGACGCCGAGGCGAAGAAGCCCACCCTCAAGAAGCGCAAGACCGCGCTCGGCGAGCGCTATGTCGGCAACCGCGGCGTGTGGGTGTTCGTCGAGCACGAGCACGGCCGGGTGCATCCGGTTTCCTGGGAACTGATGGGCAAAGGCAGGCAGCTGGCCGACAAGCTCGAAACGGAACTGGCGGCCGTGGTCATCGGCGGCACGCAGCCGCAGGTCCGCGCGCTCTGCGACGAAGCCGCGCAGTTCGGCGCCGATCTCGCCTACCTGATGCAGGACGAGGTGCTGCTGCACTACCGTAGCCAGCCCTACACCAAGGGACTGTCGGACCTCGTCGAGAAGTTCCGCCCGGAGGTGCTGCTGCTGGGCGCCACCACGCTCGGACGCGACCTTGCGGGAGCGGCGGCGACGACGCTGATGACGGGACTGACCGCGGATTGCACGAGCCTGGACATCGACACCTCGGACCGCTCGCTGCTGTCGACCCGGCCGACATTCGGCGGCACCTTGATGGCCACGATCGTCAACGTCGCCACCCGGCCGCAGATGGCGACCGTGCGCCCGCGGGTCTTTCCGCTGCCCGAGCGCGACCCGACGCGCACCGGCCGCATCGTCGAGCATCCGCTGGGACTGGCGGAGGATGACGTCGTCACCAAGGTGATCGACTTCATTCCCGATGCGCGCTCCGACCAGCCGCAACTGGCGTTTGCGGACTTCGTCGTCGCCGGCGGCCGCGGGCTGCGCCGGCCAGAGAGCTTCGAGATGATGTTCGACCTGGCCAAGGTGCTTGGCGCCGAAGTCGGCGCCACGCGCGCCGCGGTGCACGCGAACTGGGTCGACCCGAGCCGGCAGGTGGGCCAGTCGGGCAAGACCGTGCGGCCGAAGCTGTACATCGCGGCGGGCATCTCGGGAGCGATCCAGCACCGCGTCGGCATGGAAGGAGCGGACGTGATCGTCGCGATCAATACGGACGAGAAGGCCACGATCATGGACTTCTCCAACTACGCGCTGATCGGCAATGCCGCGGAGCTCGTGCCGGCGCTGACCGAGGCGTTCCGCAGGCGCATCGCCGCGGCGCGGGCGAGGCACGGAGCCGGGCAATGAGCGAGAAGTTCGACGTCATCGTGGTGGGCGCCGGCCCGGCGGGCAACGCCGCTTCCTACACCCTGGCGAAGGCCGGCATGTCCGTCCTGCAGATCGAGCGCGGCGAGACGCCCGGCACGAAGAACGTGCAGGGAGCGATCCTGTACGCGCACGCGCTCGAGGACGTCATTCCGGACTTTCGCGCCCGTGCCCCGCTCGAGCGGCAGGTGATCGAGCAACGCATGTGGCTGATGGACGAGGGGCAGGCCTGCACCGGGGTGAGCTACCGCGACGACGGATTCGCGCAGACGCCGGGCAACCGCTACACGATCATCCGCTCGCGCTTCGACCGCTGGTTCTCCGAGGAAGTCGAGAAGGCCGGCGCGATGGTGATCAAGGAAACCACCGTGACCGGCCTGCTGAAGGACACGGCAGGCAAGGTGGTCGGCGTGAAGACCGAGCGCGCGGGCGGGGAGATCCACGCCGACGCCGTGATCCTCGCCGACGGAGTCAACTCCCTGGTCGGCCAGCGCGCCGGGCTGCGCAAGGACATCAAGCTCGAACACGCCGCGCTGGCGGTGAAGGAGACGCTGTTCCTGTCGAAGGAGATCATCGACGAGCGCTTCGGCGTCACCGCCGACCAGGGGGTGGTCGTCGAGATCGCCGGACGGATCACCCACGGCATGGTCGGCACCGGATTCCTGTACACGAACAAGGACTCGATCGCGATCGGCATCGGCTGCATGCTGGGCGACCTGGCGCAGCACGAGATCACGCCCTACCAGCTGCTCGAAGGGATGAAGCGCCATCCCATGGTCAAGCCGCTGATCGCCGGCGCGGAGATGAAGGAGTACGCCGCGCACCTGATCCCGGAGGGCGGCTACAAGGCGGTGCCGAAGCTGTACGGCGACGGCTGGATGATGGTCGGCGACTCGGCAGGGCTGGTCAACGGCGTGCACCGCGAAGGCTCGAACCTGGCGATGACCTCGGGACGGCTCGCCGCGCAGACCCTGATCGAGCTGAAGGACCGCGGCGCGAAGTTCGACGCCAGGGGGCTCGCCGGCTACAAGGCCCGGCTCGACGACAGCTACGTGATGAAGGACATGAAGAAATACGCCGACGTCCCGGACTTCATGCATGGCAACGCGCACGTGCTCGACGCGTATCCGTCGCTGCTGAACAAGGCGGCGCGCGAGATGCTGCTCGTCGACGGCGTGGACAAGCGCACCAAGCAGAAGCGGATCCTCGCGCAGGTGCGCGAGAAACGCTCGCTGCTGGGGCTGATGGGCGACGCCTATCGTTTCTGGAGGGCATTCAGGTGACCGACATCCGGCTGCCGACGGTCAACGTCGAGGAGAAACTGTTCCAGAACCGCTACCGCGTCGACGCGGACCGGGCGCACATCCGCATCCGCGAACCGGCCACCTGCGGGCAATGCGCGGCGAAACCCTGCATCGTCTGCTGTCCCGCCGGCTGCTGGCAGCTGGAGGAAGGCAAGGTCGACGTGGTCGTCTGCCTCGAGTGCGGCACCTGCCGCGTGGTCTGTGGGCCGGGCAACGTGGACTGGGACTACCCCCGCGGCGGCTACGGCATTCTCTTCAAGTTCGGATGATGAACAGCGTACAAGCCTTCCTCGCGCACGCGATTCGCCTCGAGTCGGCGGCGGCGCAGCGTTCGGACGAACTGGCCGACGCGATGCAGACCTGGGGCAACCGGGAAGTCGAGGCGTTCTTCCGCAAGATGGCGGAGCACTCGCGGATGCACCTGAAGGAGGCGATGGCGCGCGCCGGCTTTCGCCAGATGACGGAACTGCCGGCCGACGGCTACGACTGGCCCGACGACGTGGAACCGGAATCGCCCGACTGGTGGGGCGTGGACGGACTGATGGGCATCGAGCAGGCCATCGAGAACGCGCTCGCGGGCGAGCAGCGCGGGCTGGACTACTACGAGAGCGTCGCGGCCGGCACTTCGAACATGAAGCTTAAGGCGCTCGCCGAGGAATTCGCGGCCGAGGAACGCGAGCACGTCGCTGAACTCGAGAAGGTCCTGCAAAGCCAGCGGCAAGGCACCTGAGGCCGATCGCGACCGCCGGCCGCTGGACTTCGAGGCGCCGGACGCAGCTTCAAGGAGTTGGAGGCGGGGGTCGGAATCGAACCGGCGTACACGGATTTGCAGTCCGCTGCATGGCCACTCTGCCACCCCGCCGCCGCGGCATCGCGCCGACACTCAAGGCGATGCCGATGAAACCGTGCAAACTTCTCAAACCAAAAGGGGAAGCACGGTGGCTCCCCCTGGAAATCTGGAGCGGGCGAAGAGTCTCGAACTCTCGACCTCAACCTTGGCAAGGTTGCGCTCTACCAACTGAGCTACGCCCGCACGGCGAGCCGCGGATTATAGCGGCCGAAGAAGGAGTGTCAAACCGCTGCGCAGCGCGCAGCGGCCACGTGCGCGCCTTCAGGTGTCGTCGTTCAGGTGCGGCCACGCCATCCGCAGGTAGATCAGCATCGAGTAGACCGTGAGCACCGCGGCGACGTAGATCAGCAGCGTGCCGAGCAGGCGCACGTCGATCACGCCGAACAGCGGGTCGTGGAACAGCAGCAGCGGGATCGCGACCATCTGCGCGATGGTCTTGATCTTGCCGAGGGAACTGACCGCCACGCTGCCCGACTTCCCCAGCTGCGCCATCCACTCGCGCAGCGCCGACACGGCGATCTCGCGGCCGATGATCACGAGCGCGACGAACTCGTCGACGCGACCCAGCGACAGCAGCATCACCAGCGCCGCGCTGACCATCAGCTTGTCCGCGACCGGATCGAGGAACGCGCCGAGCGGGCTCGTCATCCCGTAGCGGCGCGCGATGTAGCCGTCGAATGCGTCCGTGATGGCCGCGAGCACGAACAGCCAGCACGCCGTCGCGTTCTTCCAGTGCGCCGGGAACCAGGCGTCCGGCACGTAGAAGATGCCGATGATGAGCGGAATCATCGCGATGCGTGCCCAGGTGAGCCACATCGGCACGTTGACGCTGAGACGGGGGCTATTCGGTGGGCTGGCCATGCAACTGAGCGTAGATCCGCTCCGCCAGCTTACGCGAAACGCCTTCGACGGTTGCGATGTCGTCGATCGAGGCGGAGGCGAGCCCGCGCATCCCGCCGAAGCGCGCGAGCAGCTTCTGCCGCCGCTTCGGCCCGATGCCTTCCATGCCTTCGAGCTGCGAGGTGTTGCGCGTCTTCGCGCGCCGCGCGCGCATGCCGGTGATGGCGAACCGGTGCGCCTCGTCGCGGATCTGCGCCACCAGCATCAGCGCCTGCGACTCGCGTCCGAGCACCAGCGCGGGGCGGTCGTCCGGGAACACCAGTTCCTCGAGCCCGACCTTGCGCTCCTCCCCTTTGGCGACGCCGACGAGCACTCCGGTATCGAGCCCGAGTTCCTCGAACACCTGTCGCGCCACCATGACCTGACCCTTGCCGCCGTCGATCAGCACGAGGTGCGGCAACGCGCTCTCGCCGCGCGCCACCGGCGAGAAGCGCCGCGTCAGCACCTGCCTCATCGCGGCGTAGTCGTCGCCCGGCTCGATGCCTTCGATGTTGAAGCGCCGGTACTCGGCCGGACGCATCTGGTGGCCGGCGAAGACCACGCACGACGCCTGCGTCGCCTCGCCGGCCGTGTGGCTGATGTCGAAACACTCGACGCGCAGCTTGTCCGCGTCGTCGTCGCCGAGCTCGACGTTCAGCGTCTCGATCAGCGCGCGCGTGCGCGCGATCTGGGAACCCTCCTCCGCGAGGCGCCGCGCGAGCGCCAGCTTGGCGTTGGACTCGGCCATCTCCAGCCAGCGCCGTCGCTGGTCGTGCGGGTGGCGCACGATCTGCACCCGGCGGCCGGAGGCATCGGACAGCATCACCGCGAGCTCCTCCGCATCGACCTCGGCGTTGACGACGAGCGTCGGCGGACAGGGCTGGACCACGTAGTGCTGCGAGATGAATGCCTCGAGGACTTCGGCGGCGTCGGCGGACTCACCGACCCTCGACGGGAAGTTGGGCCGGTCGCCCAGGTGGCGGCCACCGCGCACCATCGCGAGATTCACGCAGGCGTGGCCGCCGTCGATGATCGCCGCGAGCACGTCGACGTCGGCGTCGGAGCCGGTCGTGTCCACCGCCTGCTGGTGCAGCACCCGCGCCAGCGCGCCGATCTGGTCGCGCACCGCGGCCGCCTCCTCGAACTTCAGCTCCGACGCGAGCTGCTGCATCCGCGCGTCCAGCTCGCGCATCACGTCGTCGCTCTGCCCGCGCAGGAACCGGACAGCGCGGTCGACGTCCTCCGCGTACGCGGCCGGCTCGATCAGGCCCACGCAGGGCGCGCTGCACCGCTGGATCTGGTGCAGCAGGCAGGGCCGCGAGCGGTTCGCGAACACGGTGTCCTCGCACGTGCGCAGCCGGAACACCTTCTGCAGCACCTGGATGCTGTCCTTGACCGCCCACGCGTTCGGGTACGGCCCGAAGTACTGCGCGCGCTTGTCCACGGCGCCGCGGTAGTACGCCACCCGTGGGTAGGCGTGCGCGGTGAACTTGAGGTACGGATACGACTTGTCGTCGCGGAACAGCACGTTGTAGCGCGGCGCGAGCGACTTGATCAGCGTGTTCTCGAGCAGCAGCGCCTCGGCTTCGGACCGCGTCACCGTGGTCTCGATCGCGTTCACCTTGCCGAGCATGTGGGCCGTGCGCGGCCCGACGCCCTTGTTGAAGTACGAGGCGACGCGCTTCTTGAGATCGCGCGCCTTGCCCACGTAGAGCACGGCGCCGTCGGCCGCCACCATCCGGTACACGCCCGGCAGGCGCGGCAGCCCGTCGATGATGGGGCGCGGATCGAACGCGGGGGGAGCGCAAGACATGACCGGAAAGGTCGGCCCGCTTCGTGTGATCGCGGGCCTGCAGGAGTCCAGTGCGAAGGGTTCGGGCAGCGGGCCGCTGCATTGTAAGTGGCCGCCGCAGCCGCCCCGGCCTTCCTGCGCGCGAGCGCAAGCCCGAACGAAGCACGTCCGACGCGCGACGGTTCCACGATCGAACGATTTACCCGTTGAGCGGCGGTTCACATCATTCGCCTCCCACCACACGAAGGAGAGGGCCGAATGAACCGCGACTTCCTTTCTCAGCCCGCGCCGCCGGGCCTCCCGCTGGCGCCGAACGGCGCACCTGTCCACGCGACCCGGCCGCCCATCCACCTGACGCCGCGTGAACTGGACGTCGTCCGGCACGTGATGCTGGGCGAATCGAACAAGCAGATCGCGCGGCGGCTCGGCATCAGCAACTACACGGTGCGCGACCACGTCTCCAACCTGCTGAAGAAAGCCGGGGTGACGTCGCGCTCGCGGCTGGCCCTCGTGATCTCCGCCCCGGTCGCGCATGCCGTGCACGAGCCGGCAACGCACGAGCGCCCGGAACCGCTGTTCACCGCCACGGGACCAACCCGGCCGCTGGCCGCACCCGAAGCTCCGCGGGCCATCGGAGCGCTCTGGAGGACACCACGATGACACCGATCGAAGACCGCGACCTCGACGAAGTCGCCGGCGCGAACACGCAGCAGGATCTGTCCGACTTCGTCGAACGCGTATTGCGCGACCTGCAGCGGATGTGGGACCAGCCGGCCGAACCGGCCGGCTTCTGAACGGCGGAGAGCGCCGCCCTTGCGCGGCGCTCTCCACGCTCGCGCGCCGCGACCTCGAACAGCGATGGACCCTCGGCCAGCGGCCTGGCAGTCGCGCCTGTCGTTCTCGCTGCGGCGTCGCCTGTCGGTCCAGCTGCAGGCGGAGGCGGCCGAGTGCGGGCTCGCGTGCCTGGCGATGATCGCCTGCTGGCATGGCCACGAAACCGACATCGCCGCACTCCGCCGGCGCTTCGCGACTTCCGCGCACGGAACGACGCTCAGGCACCTGATCGCCATCGCGGGGCGCCTGCACTTCACCTGCCGCCCGCTTCGCCTGGAGCTCGACGAGCTCGCCGCGCTGCGCCTGCCCTGCATCCTGCACTGGAACCTGAACCACTTCGTCGTGCTGACGCACGCCACGGCGCGCGAAGTCAGCATCGCCGACCCCGCGCGCGGGGAGCGGCGCCTGTCCCTCGCCGAAGCCGGACGGCACTTCACCGGCGTGGCGCTCGAACTGCAGCCAGGCGCCTCGTTCGCACCGCGGCACCGGCCGCCGACGTTGTCGCTGGCCGCGCTGGTCGCCGGCCAGCGCGGCCTGCGGGCGAGCCTTGCCCAGGTCCTGGTCCTCGCCCTCGCCCTCGAAGCGGTCGTGCTGGCATCGCCCTTCTTCATGCAGTGGGTCGTCGATGGCGCCATCGTC
The DNA here is from genome assembly GCA_041308065.1 of Burkholderiales bacterium. Taxonomy (GTDB): domain Bacteria; phylum Pseudomonadota; class Gammaproteobacteria; order Burkholderiales; family Burkholderiaceae_F; genus JAOUJD01. The sequence goes on along the minus strand of JBFZCF010000114.1, from coordinate 1,509 downwards.
TCGGGCGACCGCGATCTCCTGCTCCTGCTGGCGCTGGGCTTCGGTGTGCTGCTGCTGATCCAGACCGCGATCTCGGGCGCGCGGTCGCTGGTCATCCTCCACGCGTCGACGCACCTGTCCCTGCAGTGGAACGCGAGCCTGTTCGCTCACCTGCTGCACCTGCCCGTCGCGTGGTTCGAGCGGCGCCACGTCGGCGACGTCGTGTCGCGCTTCGGTTCGCTGGCGACGCTGCAGCGGACCCTGACGACGGGCTTCATCGAGTCGCTGCTCGATGGCCTGATGGCAGCGGCAACGCTGACGCTGATGCTCCTGTACAGCGCGCCGCTCGCGGCCGTCGCCGTGGCGGCCGCGCTCCTCTACGCGCTGATCCGCCGGGCCGCGTACCGGCCGCTGCGCGCGGCGACGGAGGAGCAGGTGGTCTTCGCGGCCCGGGCGGAGTCGATGTTCATCGAGAGCGTGCGGGCCGTCGCCTCGATCAAGCTCTTCGGCCACGAGGACGCGCGGCAGGCGCTGTGGATGAACGCCACGGTCGACGCGACCAACCGCGCGACGGCCGCGGAGCGGATGACGATCGCCATCCGCGGCGCGCAGTCGCTCCTGGCGGGCGGCGAGCACCTGCTGATCGTCTATCTCGGCGCGCTGGCCGTCATCGACGGACACTTCTCGGTGGGCATGCTGCTCGCGTTCGTCGCGTATCGCGCCGCCTTCTCGAGTCGCGTCGGCGCGCTCGCCGACAAGTGGATCCAGTTCCGCATGCTCGACCTGCACCTCTCGCGGCTGGCCGACATCGCGCTCGAGCCGCGCGAAGAAGCGGCCGCGGCGCCGTCGTCGCGGGCCGACGGCGACGAAGGCGGCGGCGCAGCGATCGAGGCGGTCGGCGTCTCGTTCCGCTATGGCGACGACGAGCCCTGGGTGCTGCGCGACGTGCACCTGCGGATTGCCGCCGGCGACTGCGTCGCGATCACCGGCGCCTCGGGATGCGGCAAGACCACGCTGCTGAAGATCCTGATGGGCCTGCTGCCGCCCACGGCCGGCGAAGTGCGCCTCGCGGGCGTCCCCGTCGCGCGCAGCGGAGTGCGGGAGTACCGCCGCCGCATCGCCGCGGTGCTGCAGGACGACCAGCTCCTGGCGGGCTCGATCGAGGCCAACATCGCGTTCTTCGAGCCGGTACCGGACCGCTCGCGCGTCGAGGCGTGCGCCCGCCTAGCCGCCGTCCACGACGAGATCGCAGCGATGCCGATGGGCTACGAGACGCTCGTCGGGGACATGGGCTCGTCGCTGTCGGGCGGCCAGAAGCAGCGCGTCCTGCTGGCCCGCGCGCTGTACAAGCAACCGGATGCGCTGTTCCTCGACGAGGCCACCAGCCACCTGGACGTCCGCCGGGAGGGCCTGATCAACGCGTCGGTCCGGCGGCTGCGCCTCACGCGCATCGTCGTCGCGCACCGACCTCAGACGATCGCCAGCGCCGACCGCGTGGTCGTGCTCGAAGGCGGCGCGATCACGCAGGCC
>JBFZCF010000113.1:0-10059 GCA_041308065.1 Burkholderiales bacterium | reverse complement strand
CACGATCCGCACTCGGTCGTGCTGTGGGCGCCCGAGCCGGGCGTGTTGATCTCGGCGGACGCGCTGTGGCAAAACGGCTTCGGCGTGATCTTTCCGGAACTCGAGGGCGAATCGGGCTTTGCGGAGCAGCGGGCGATCCTGGAGATGATCGGGTCCCTCGCGCCGCGGCTCGTGATCCCGGGCCACGGTGCGCCGTTCTCGGACGTCGGCGCCGCGCTGCAGCGCGCGCACGCGCGCCTCGACGCGCTGTCGGCCAGCCTTGAGCGCAACGCGCGCCACGCGGCCAAGGTGCTGGTGAAGTTCTACCTGCTCGAAGTGCGGAAGGTCGCGATGCGGGACCTGATCGACCACGTAGCCGGGGCCCGCTACTTCCGCGTGATCAACGAACGCTACTTCCGGATGCCTTTCGACGAGTTCGTGCGGCAGCAGGTGAGGGAACTCGTCGCGAGCGGTGCCGCCGTCATGGACGGCGACACTGTGGGCGATTCCGGAGGCTGAACCTCAGCGCGAGTTCGACGGCGCGCTCTTCAAGCCAGGGCAGCGGTTGTCAGCACGGCGAAGCAGACGAGCGCCCAGACGCCAGCGAGCAGTTGGAGCTCGCCGCCAATCACGGTGTGCGACCTGGAGCGTTTCGCCATCGCCGTCTCCCGGGGGCACGTCCCCCTTCATGAGAGATATCGGCAACTGCGGGGCGGATTTTTACGTTTCCGAGGGCGCAAAGGGCGCGTTTGGCCCTGCAAAGCCGCTAGGACGGTCGGATTAACTGGTCAGAAAGCCAGGGATCTGGAGCCTTGCATCACGGCCGCCACCACGGTGGCGGCGCCCGCGTAGCCGTCGCACTCGGGGATGAGCGCGTCGCCCCGCGCGTGCTCGTTCATGGCCATGCTGCAGGCGTAGAGGCGCACGCCCGCCGCTTTCGCTTCGCGGATGAAGTCGGCGACGGTCTTGGTCCGCGCGGCATCGGTGTGGGCGCCGTCCGCGACTCCCGCGACCAGCCAGCGCACCGCGGTCGACGTGAAGTGCATCTCGACGTCCACCTCGAACGCGCGCGCGGCGAGCGCGTACACGAAGGGCGCAGCCATCTGCACGGGACGATCGGGCCCGGCCGACCACACGACGATCACGAGCCGATCTGGCTTGCGCTCGTTGTCCGCCATGGTCAGTAGCCGCGGTTAGGGTCGATGTCGAACTCGTCGGCGCTGAACTCGTCGATCGGCGGCGCCAGCTTGTCGCCCAGCCGCGGTTCGACCCACGCGCGATACGCTGCCGCGTCCAGCAGCGTCGGGCGCTCGGCCTCCAGGTTGGTCGGCTCGACCCTGAAGAGCCAGCCCGCGCCGTACGGGTCGGTGATCACGAGGTGGATGTTGTCCGCCGCCGAGGAGTTCGACTCGATCACCCTGCAGGTCAGCGGCGCGTGAATTGCAACGGCCGTCTTCGCCGTCTCCATCACGCCGAGCGAGCGATCACGCTGCACCTCGGTGCCTGCCGGCCGCGGCGTGAACGTCATGAACTGCCCATGCAGCGCGACCAGGTGCGTGGCGCCGACCCGCGCCGTTCCGTCCGCCTCGAAGCGGACCCACATGTCCTGCTCGGGGGCGTACAGCACATCGGTTGCGAGATCGTCGAGAACGTTCATTTGCGTCGGAGCGACCGGGGCAGGTGATCGCGCCAGTTCCCTTTCAAGGTGGCTAGGGGAGCACGAGGGGACCAGCCCAGTCCCCTCGTTCCTTCATGCGCGGGCGGCGCCGTGCGCCGCTCCGCCAACGCCTCGCTGCGTGAGGCGTTGGCGGAAGAGTATGGGAGTCGAACCCACCAGGGATTGCTTGCAACCCCTACCAGATTTGAAGTCTGGCCGGCCCACCGGGACGCGACACTCTTCCATCGAGCAACACTTCGAGTTTACGCAGGCCAAAGCGTCCGGCGCGCATTGCGCACTCCGCGACAACCTTTCCGATCACCGCCACGGATTCTCCCGCCGCACGATGTGGTCGTCGCGCACACGGTGCGTGTAACCGGCGCGGTCGAAGAACTCCAGGATCTGGATTGCGAGCTTCCGCCCGGTGCCGATGCGGTCGCGGAACTCGGCAGCCCGCGTGGCGCCGTGCTGCTTCGAGAGTTCCGCCGCGATGTCCGCGAGTTGCACCACCGCGCTCGTCAGGAAGAAGTGATCCAGCGCCACCAGCGTCACGTCGCCGACCCGCGCCACCGTGCGCATCAGGTTGCGCACTTCGACCTCGGGGATGCCGGTCTCGCGCGCGATGTCGCGGACGCGAGGGGGTTCGAACTTGCGATCGACCAGCAGCGGCTGGATGCGTTCCCAGCGCACGCGCTGGTCCTTGCCGAGCTCGGCCTTGTGGCTCGGCAGCGCGAGGAAGGCGCCCCGCCGCGCGAGCGCCGACTCGCCGAGCAGCTCGTCGATCACCGCGCCGAACGCGTCGGGATCGAGCGCGGGGGCGACGGCCCGCCGCAGCTTCAACTGCTCGACGCCGGGCATCTCGGGCTCGCGCCGATGCGTCGCCTCCACGGTGGCCAGCACCTCGCTGCGCAGCCGGTTCCAGTGGTCGGCCGCAAAAGCGATGTTGGCGGCGATGCGCGCGCCCGCGTCGGCGAGCAGCAGGGCCACTTCGTCGCTTCGAAGGTTCCACGCGTTCGAAAGTCGCTGCAGCGGTACCGGCTGCTGCGCAAGCCACGTCTGCAGGGCCACGACCGTACTGTCATTGCGGATCGACGACAGCAGTTGCAGGCGCGCGGGGGCGCGCCGTCCTCGCCGGGCGGTCGCGCCGAGCGGCGTGACGTCGAGGACCGCGCCGCCGCCGATCGTCCGTCGGGCCGAGGCGTCGCGCACTACGAAGCGGTCCCCGCGGCAGGCCGCCAGCGGGCGGTCGAGCGTGATCGCCACCAGCGCATCCGCGCCCGGCTCGACCCGTGCGCCATCGAGCACCGCGATGCGACCCATTGCATCGGACGTCCCGAGGTGGAAGTGCACCGTCGTCCCGGTCGCCAGGGCCTTCGCTTCGCGCGGGGACAGCCGCAGCGTCGCGTCTACGCGCTCGGTCACGTTCGCGAGGCCGGTCTCCTGCACCCACATGCCGCGGGCGATCTCGGCCTTTTCGAGGCCGACCAGCGCAAGCGCGCAGCGCTGCCCGGCGCCGCCCCGCTCGGCCGGGCGGTCCTGCGCGTGGATCGACCGCACGCGCGCCTCCAGCGCGCCGTGCGGACCCGGGACGAGAGTGACGCTCTTTCCGGTCCCGATTTGCCCCGCGTGGACGGTGCCGGTGACGACGGTCCCCACGCCGGGCAAGGTGAAGCACCGATCGACGGCCATGCGGAAGTGCCCCGCGGCGGGCCGCGCCGCCCAGCCGGCGGCACGCTCCTCCAGGTGCAGGCGCAAGGCGTCGACGCCGTCGCCCGTGAGCGAGGACACCGGAAACACCGGCCACGCGGCGGCCGGCGTGCCGCGCGTGAGCGCAGCCAGCTGGGCCGTCACTTCCTCCAGCCGGGGCGCGGCCACCGCGTCGGTCTTCGTCAGCGCGATCGCGCCCGCTTCGATGCCGAGCAGCATCAGGATGTCGAGGTGCTCATCCGTCTGCGGCATCACGCCGTCGTCGGCCGCGACGACCAGCAGCGCGAAGTCGATGCCGGTCGCGCCGGCCAGCATGGTGTGCACGAAGCGCTCGTGCCCCGGCACGTCGACGAAGCCGACGACGTCGTCGCCTGCGGGGACGTACGCGTAACCGAGCTCGATCGAGATCCCGCGCTTGATCTCCTCGGGCAGCCGATCGGTGTCGCGGCCGGTCAGCCGCTTGATCAGCGAGGTCTTGCCGTGGTCGATGTGACCCGCGGTCCCGATCAGCATCCGGCGCCTACAGCGACTTCAGGTTGTCGACGAACGGCACTTCGTCGCGCGGCAGCAGGCACCGCGCGTCGAGCCGCAGCGCGTTGCCGGCGATGCGTCCGATCACCGGGACGGGCAGCCCGCGCAACCGGCGCTCGACCGACTCGATGACGCGTCCGCTGGCCTTGCCCACCGGGCGAACGACGAGCGCCGCCGACGGCAGCCGCTCCTCGGGCATGCTGCCCGACCCGATCTGGCTTGCGCACTCCTCGATCGACACGTCGAACCGCTCGCCGAGGGCCGCGCGCAGCGGACCCGCGAGGCGCTCGCAGGCGGCACCGATCTCTGTGCGCGGGCGCATCAGAAGCGCCAGCGTCGGCAGGCGCTCGGGCAGGCGGTGGCCGCTTGCGTAGATCCGCAGCGTCGCTTCCAGCGCCGCGAGCGTCAGCTTCGACACCCGCAGAGCGCGCTTCAGAGGGTCCTTCCTGATCTTCGCGATCGCTGCCTTGCGGCCGACGATGAGACCCGCCTGCGGCCCGCCGAGCAATTTGTCGCCCGAGAAGGTGACGACGTCGGCGCCGGCGGTGAGCGACTGCTGCGGCAAGGGCTCCCGCGGCAGGCCGAACTCGGCCAGGTCGACCAGCGCGCCGGCGCCGAGGTCGACGACGTACGGCACTCCGTGCGCGTGCGCGATCGCGGCCAGCGTCGCGTCGTCGACAACGGCGGTGAAGCCGCTGATCGCGTAGTTGGACCAGTGCGCCTTGACGATCAGCCCGGTGCGCTCGTTGCAGGCCGCCTCGTAGTCGCGCGGATGGGTGCGGTTGGTCGTTCCGACCTCGACCAGCCTGCAGCCGGCGGCCTTCATGATGTCAGGCATCCGGAAGGCACCGCCGATTTCGATCAGTTCGCCGCGCGAGATGATCGCCTCGCGGCGCGCGCCGAGCGCCTTCAGCGTCAGGACGACGGCAGCGGCGTTGTTGTTGACGACGGTCGCCGCTTCAGCACCGGTCAGCTCGCACAGCAGGTCCTCGACCACGCTGTCGCGGTCGCCGCGACCGCCGGTGGCGACGTCGTACTCCAGCGCCGCGTAGCCGCGCATCGCCGCCGCCACGGCTTCGATCGCCTCGTCGGACAGCAGCGCACGGCCAAGGTTGGTATGGATGACGGTCCCGGTGAGGTTGAAGACCGGCGTGAGGCGCGAGGCGCGCAGCGCGTGCAGTCGTCGCTCGGCATCCTGCGCGAGTTCTTCGATCGTCGGCACCCGACCGCCTTCACGCACCGCGGTGCGTGCCGCCTCGAGCGCACCCTGCGCCGCCTTCTTCGCTAGTGCCGCGCCGTGCGCCTGCGCAGCCGCCGCGAGGGCGGGCGCCGACAGCAGCCGATCGACCGATGGAAGCCGGGACAGGGATGCGAGGGAATCGTCCTCGCCTCGCCTTGGCTCACCCGCACCGGGCAGAGTCAAGTCGGCCATCGCTACGCGGTGCCGGGATGGAACAGCAGGTTCGGGCCCGAACGGCCGTAGCCCTGCTCGTCGACGAGGATGTCGAGCGCCAGCGTCGCGAGGTCGTCGGCGTTCGGCTCGACCCGCGGATCCTTGTCCTGGTAGAAGATCTTCAGGTAGCTCTTGCACTCGTCGCACACCTCGGCGCGGATGGGCGAATCCGTCGCCTTCTCGCCCTCGTCGCGCGTCAGGGACAGGTACTGCACGCCCTTGTCGGTGTCGCACGCGGTGCACTTGATCCGCGCCAGGTTCCACTCCGTCGCGCACAAGGAACAGATGAGGTAGCGCAGGTTCGCCTGCTCGCCCCCGATGCGCACGACGCTGGCGACCGGACGTGATGCGCACACCGGGCAGATGCCCGGCACGTCGCAGTGGTCGACGTCCGCCACGTCGAGCGACGCCGCGAGGCGCGCGAAGTACACCTGCAGCGCCGCGCCGACGAAAGGCACGAAGGCTGCGTCGTCGTCGAGCGTCGTTCCGGCGAGCACGCGGTCGGCGAGCGACTCCAGCGCCGGCACGTCGAGGGCAAGCACGCGTTCCAGCGTCGCGGCCACGCCGTTGGCGGAGCGCGCGCGCACCTGGCGGGTGATGTCATGGAGGTCGTCGCGCCACGTCGCGGAGCGCTCGTGCGATTGCGCCGACAGCGGCGGCATGCCGTAGTCGCGGCTCGCGGCCAGCGCTTTCCCGGCAACGGCTTCGCTCGCGCGCGCGCCGAAGGCCGCCTGCTGCGCGCGGGCCACTTCGGCCATCAACTGCAGGTACGCCGCCATCGGATGATCGGCGGCGAGCGCAGCGAATCGATCCGCCCGGGCGCTGAACACGTCGGGGCGCGTCGGCATGACGACCCGCGGCGCCGTCGGCGCGCGATCGGTGCTGCCATCGGTGACGATGGGAGTCGCCACTGGCGTTTCTCCTGCGAATGGTGGGCTGAATTGACGAGCGGCAGGGTCACCCCTGCCGCTCGTCACGGATTGCCCGGATTGTGGACTACTTGGACTGGCCCGTCACCCGCTTGTACCAGAGGGCATGATGGTGCTTCGCCCAGGCGTGGGAAACCGTGCCGCGCGTCATCGCCCTCATCGACCCGCGCACCCAGAAGATGGCGGAATAGATGTGCACGATGATGCCCATCAATAGCACGAAGAACGCGAGCATGTGGACCACGGCCGCGATCCGGATGACCGGGATCGCGAACATGTCGGCGAAGTACGGCCGCCACAGGATGATCCCCGAAACCAGCAACAGGATCATCGTGACGATCATCGTCCAGAACAGCTGCTTCTGGCCGATGTTGTACTTGTCGATCGCCGGCAGGTCGTCGTCGCGGTTGTTGATCACGTCCGACAGTCGCTTCTGCCACTCGCGGTCGTGCGGCTGGATGATGTTGTCCTGCCAGTAACGCACGGCCATGAGGAAGAAGAACGCGAACATCACCACGCCCAGGAACGGGTGCAGGATGCGGGACCACGTTCACCGCTTTTCATGACGACAGCCATGGCTCAGCCTCCGTGCTTTGCGTCGTCCACTTCCTTCGGACCACGCGTGATGTAGTGGAAGAACGCGCCGAGGACTGCGACCCCGGCAGCCAGCGCCAGCAACGGCTTGGCGATGCCCTTCCAGAGGCTGACCCACGGGCTGATCTTCGGATCGGTGGGCAGGTTGTGGTACAGCTCCGGCTTGTCCGCGTGCTGCAGCACGTACATCACGTGCGTGCCGCCGACCCCTTGCGGGTTGTAGACGCCGGCGTTCTGGAAGCCGCGCTCCTTCAGGTCGTTGACCCGCTTCGCGCCGCGGAAGAGCATGTCCTCCTTGGCGCCGAACTGGATGGCGCCGGTGGGGCAGGTCTTCACGCATGCGGGCACCAGGCCGACATTCACGCGATCCGAGCACAACGAGCACTTGTAGGCCTTGTTGTCCTTGTCGCTGATGCGCGGGATGTTGAACGGGCAGCCGGCGATGCAGTAGCCGCAGCCGATGCAGTTCTCCGAGATGAAGTCGACGATCCCGTTGGCGTACTTGACGATGGCGCCCGGCGCGGGGCAGGCCTTCAGGCAGCCCGGATCCTCGCAGTGCATGCAGCCGTCCTTGCGGATCAGCCACTCCATCGACCCATCAGCCTTCGAGATCTCCGAGAACCGCATGACGGTCCACGATTGATCCGTGAGGTCCATGGGGTTGTCGTACACGCCGACGTTGGTGCCGATGTCGTCGCGCAGGTCGTTCCACTGCATGCACGCGACCTGGCAGGCCTTGCAGCCGATGCACTTGGAGATGTCGATCAGCTTGGCAACCGGAGACTCGGCTTGCCGCACCTGCGGAGCCGACGTGGTGGTGGCGGAGCGATTCTGGATATCGAGTGATTGCATAGTGTGTTCTCCCCTACGCCTTCTCGATGTTGACCAGGAACGCCTTGAACTCCGGCGTCTGCGAGTTCGCGTCGGCGACGTACGGCGTCAGGTTGTTCGCGAGGTAGCCGGTCTTGGCCACCCCGACGAAGCCCCAGTGGATCGGTATGCCCACCGTGTAGACCTTCTTGCCGTCGCACTCGAGGTCGGCGATGCGCTTCGTCACCACGGCAGCCGCCTTCAGCTCGCCGCGGTTGCTGCGCACCTTGACCATGTCACCGTTCTTGATGCCCTTCATCTTCGCGAGGGTCTCGCTGATCTCGACGAACGGCGACGGCTGCGTCACCGCGTTCGATTGGACGTTCTTCGTCCAGAAGTGGAAGTGCTCGGTCAGCCGGTACGTGGTGCCGACATACGGGAACTCGTCCGACTTGCCGAACGATTCCATGTCGCCCTTGAACACGCGGGCCGCGGGGTTGCTGACGACCTTCGGGTGCAGCGGGTTGGTTCCGATCGGCGTTTCGAACGGCTCGTAGTGCTCGGGGAAGGGACCTTCCGCCATGCCCGGGGCGAACAGGCGTGCGACGCCCTCGCCGGTCATGATGAAGGGGCCCGCACCGCTGTCGGGACCGAGCGCAGGCGCGATGTCCGGGATGTCGATCCCCGCCCAGGCCGTGCCGGTCCAGCGGATGCCCGGCCGGGTTGGATCCCAAGGCTTGCCTGCCAGGTCGGCGTTGGCGCGGTTGTAGAGGACGCGCCGGTTGGCCGGCCAGGCGAAGCCCCACATGAGGTTGTTGCCCATGTTGCCCGGATCGCTGGTGTCGCGCCGCATGGACAGGTTGCCGGCCTGCGGCCACACGCCCGAGTAGATCCAGTTGCCGCATGCAGTCGAGCCGTCGGCCTGCAGCAGTCCGAAGCCCGGCATCTGCTCGCCGGCCTTCACCAGGACCTTGGTCGGATCCTTCGCGTCGACGACGTCGACCAGGGCGCGGCCGTTGATCTCGCGAAGAATTTCTTCCGCGGTCGGGTGGTTCGGGTTGATGTAGCCCCAGGTCAGCTTCTGGATCGGGTCGGGCGCCTTGCCGCCGTCCTTGGCGTACATGGCGCGCAGCTTCGTGAACAGCGTGCCGATGATCTCGCGGTCGACCTTGCCTTCGCCCGGCGGCTCGGCGGCGGCCCAGTGCCACTGGATGACGCGGCCGGAGTTCGTGAAGGTTCCCGGGTCCTCGGCAAAGCAGCACGCCGGCAGGCGGATGACCTCGGTCTTGATGTCCTCCGATTTGACGTTGTTCTCGTCGCCGAAGTTCTTCCAGAATTCGGAGGTTTCGGTGCGCAGCGGCTCGATCACCACCAGGAACTTCAGCTTCGACATCGCGGCGCTGACCTTCTTCTTGTTCGGCAGCGCGGCGAGCGGGTTGAAGCCCTGCGAAATGAAGCCGTTGATCTTGCCCTGGTACATGCGCTCGAAGATCGCAAGGATGTCGTACGCGCCGTCGCGCTTGGGCAGGTAGTCGAAGGCGAAGTCGTTGTCCTTCGTCGCGGCATCGCCCCACCAGGCCTTCTGCTGGCTGGTGTGCCACTTGGCGAAGTTCTGGCCGAAGTTCATCTGGTTCGGCCGCAGGGTCTTCGGCGTCCTCGCCTCGATGTACTTCTGGCGATTCTCGTCCGCGTCGGTCGGCGCCGACAGGTAGCCCGGCAGCACCTCGGTATACGCGCACTGGTCCGTGATGCCCTGGACGTTGGCGTGGCCGCGCAGGGCGTTGACGCCGCCTCCCGGTCGACCCATGTTGCCGAGCAACAGCTGGATCATCGCCATCGTGCGGATGTTCTCGGAGCCGTGCGAGTGCTGCGTCCAGCCCAGCGCGTACAGCACCGTCCCCACCCGGTCCGGCGTCGACGTCGACCCGAGCATCTCGGCCACCTTCAGGAACTTGTCCTTGGGCGTGCCGCAGATCCTCTCGACCATCTCCGGCGTGTAGCGGCTGAAGTGAGCCTTCATCAGCTGGTACACCGAGCGCGGGTGCTCGAGCGTCTCGTCGACCACCGCGTAGCCGTCCGCGCCCATCTCGTAGGCCCACGACGCCTTGTCGTAGCTGCGCTTCTCGGCGTTGTAGCCGGAGAACAGCCCGTCCTCGTGCTTGTACTCCTCGCGGATCAGGAACGACGCGTTGGTGTACGCCTTGACGTAGTCCTTGTGGATCTTGCCGTTGGCCAGCAGGTAATTGATGACGCCGCCCAGGAAGGCGATGTCGGTGCCGGCACGGATCGGCGCGTAGAAATCGGCCAGCGCGGCCGACCGGGTGAAGCGCGGGTCGACGACGATGAGCTTCGCCTTGCGATGCTCCATCGCCTCCGTGGCCCACTTGAAGCCGCACGGA
>JBFZCF010000112.1:0-7114 GCA_041308065.1 Burkholderiales bacterium | reverse complement strand
CGCCGCGCCGCTCGCCGCCGCCACGGCCGCCGAGCCGCAGGTCGACCTGCTGCCGCCGACCGAAGGCCAGGACATCGTCGCCGACTACCACCACACCGCGCTGACGCTGCGCCGCCACCCGCTCGCGCTGCTGCGCGACCGCTTCGACGCCAGGGGCTACCTGTCGGCCGAGCAGATCGGCCGCGCGCGCGACCGGCAGCGCGTGCGCACCACCGGCATCGTGACCTGCCGCCAGCGCCCGAGCACCGCGAGCGGCGTCACCTTCGTCACGATCGAGGACGAGACCGGCACGGTGAACGTGGTGGTGTGGAACACGACCGGCGAGAAGTACCGGCGCGCGATGCTGTGCTCGACGCTGCTTACGGTGTACGGCCACGTCGAGCGCGTCACCACCGGCATCACGCCGATCGTGCACCTGATCGCTTCACGGCTGGAGGATCACTCGACGCTGCTGGGCGAGCTCACGGTCGCCAGCCACGACTTCCACTGAACACCAAGCTCGCGCATCCCGCTCCGGCACCTTGGCGTGGAGCACGCGCCGCACAGGCCGTCGTCGAATGGTGAAGGATCCGGCGGGGATCGCCGGGGAGAACGTGTAACGCATCGGTCATGGTCCGCGATCAGAATCAGCGCGCGGTTCCCGAACAGGCCGAGGCGGCACGGATAGCCGTCCGGGTGTTCGGGAACGCGCACTCTTCAGGACACCGCATCCTGGGCGCGCGCATGTGGCTCCAGCCGCGCCTTGGCACGCGGCTGCCTCGTTCCGCGTTGATCCGTCGATCAGCGCACGATGATGTTCTTGAACTGCCAGGGATCGTCGATGTCGATGTCCTCCGGGAACAGGCCTCGGCCGCGATTGTCCAGAGGTGTCCAGTCGGTGTAGGCACCGACGAGCTTGCCCAGGTAAGGCTCCTGGATCGACAGGATGCGGTCGTGATCGAGTTCGTCCGCGTCGACGACGCCCCGGCGCGGATTCTCGATCGCCCAGATCATGCCTGCGACGACGGCGGAGGAAACCTGCAGCCCGGTGGCATTCTGGTACGGGGCAACGGCCCGTGCCTGATGGATCGTCAGGTGGCTTCCGTACCAGAACGCGTTCTTCTCGTGACCGTAGAGAAGGACACCGAGTTCGTCCATGCCATCGACGATTTCGTCGTTCATCAGCCTGACTCTCGACTGCGGGCGCATGTTGCGTCCCTGCAATTCATGGAGACTGAGGATCGTGTCGTCGCACGGGTGATAGGCGTAATGCACCGTCGGGCGGTAGATCGCCTCGCCGTCCTTCTCGAGCGTCAGGTAGTCCGCGATCGAAATGGATTCGTTGTGGGTGATGAGGTAGCCCTGGATCGGACCGGCATTCGGGGTCCAGGTCCGCACCCGCGTGCCGGCGCCAGGCCGGGTCAGGTAGATCGCGGCCATGCAACCGGTCTCGTGAAAGATCGCTTCCGGCGGCACATGCCGCTCGTGGGTTCCCCAGCCCAGTTCAGCCGGCTGCAGGCCCTCGCTCAGGAAGCCCTCGATCGACCAGGTGTTCACGAACTCGTCGGGCTGCTTGGGGATGTCGGCCCACTGCGTGTCGCGCTCGGCGATGTGCATGCCCTTGACGCCGAGTTGCATCGCGAGACTCGCCCAGCCCTCCCGCGTGGTCGGCGCCACCGTATGGCCCATGTCGGCGGCAAGGCGAACCAGCGCCCGCTTGAAGAGGTGACTCACCATGCCCGGGTTGGCCCCGTGCGCCACCACGGCCGTCGGGCCCTCGCCCCTGATCTTCCGGACCTCCTCGCGAAGCGCGTAGTTGGTGCGCCGCGCGAGCGGCACCCGGGGATCGACATAGCCTCCCGCCCACGGCTCGATGCAGGTGTCGATGTACATCGCGTTGAGTTCTCGGCAAAGCTTGATCAGGGCCACCGAGGACACGTCGACCGAGAGGTTGACGACGAAGCCGCCGGCGATGAGGGGGGTCAACACGCTGCGGTAGTTGTCCGGCGTCAACGCAAGCTTCTCGAAGCGCACGCCCTCCAGTTCGGCAAGTCGCCGGCACGAGTCGTCTGGCGAGATGACGACCATGCTCTCCCGCGGCGCGCGCACGTGACGCAGGATCAGCGGCAGCGCGCCCCTGCCGATGGATCCGAATCCGACGATGACGATCGGGCCAGGGAAGTCCTTCTGTTCTGGAACGAAACGCACGGTGTGCTCCGCGTTGTGGTCGTGAACGAGGCTCGACGAGTCCCGGACCGCTGACGGCCCATGGCCGGGCACGGGTTGGGGGATCGGCAGCGGCACGACCGTATCGCCGCGTTTGCTTGCCAGCAGCTCAACGATCCCCTGGGCCTTCCGAATGGTGCCCTATCAAGGTCCTTCATCGGCGGGAAGCTCGGGCCCGCACCGCTAGGAAAACCCGGGGTGAAGCGGGGTCGAGCGACCCGCCACCTCCCACGCGCGATCGAGTTCGGCCGCCGATGCCTCGATCGAGAACAGTTCGCCCAGCACCTCGCGCAGTTCGGCCTTCGAGCGGACCTCGGTCCGCACCTTCTCGCCCGCCAGGGGGCGCCAGGTCAGCGTGCGATTGAACAGGGCATAGCGCCCCTCGGGCATCGGCATCGCGGCGATCAGGTTGTTGCCGAACAACCCGTTCGGCCGGGTGGCCGTGTGCCAGTTCTGCTGGACGTAGTCAGGCGGCAGATGGACGGCGAGGTCGAAACGGTAGACGTCGGTCCACGCCTCGCCCACCAGTGCCTGCAGGAGGAAATCACTCCCGGCCGGCACCAGCCGCACGCGCTCATGCGGCGTGTCCTGTTCCTCGTTCCAGCGCAACATGACCGGAGCGGTCAGCGTCAGGCCCCCGAAGCCCGCATCGGCGAAAGCCGTCCCTTCGAGTGTCTCGACGCTCATCAGCCTGTGGCTTCTCGGCGTGACGACATCCGGCGGCACGCCATACCGCACGCGCGCGGACAGTTCCTGCACGCGGAAGCCGAGCGCGGCGAGCGCGGCGGCGAGCAGTCCGTTCTGTTCGTAGCAGTACCCGCCCCGCCCGGCATCCACGAGCTTCGCTTCGAGCGCAGGCAAGTCCAGGTCCGGCGGTCCGTCGACGAGAACGGACAGGTTCTCGAAGGGAATCGTCGTCGCGTGCAGCCGCGTGATCGCACGCAGCGTCGCCAGGGTCGGCGTTCGTGGACCGGCGTAGCCGATGCGATCGAGGTAGGCGTCCAGGTTCATGAAGCGATGCTACTGAACGCCGCGCCCGGCGTCCGCACGAGGCCGCCGACGTCGGGGCATCGCCGATTGACGGCCCCCCGGCCTTCCGCTCTAGTCTGCGCACCCGGATAGCCACGACGAAGGACGGATGGACACTCTCACGCACGCCTTGTCGGGCGCCCTGCTCGCCCGCGCCCTGGTCGCTCCGGACGCGTCGCGCATGGCGCTGCCGCAGCGCTGGTTCGGGCGGCCGCTCAGCGTGGCACAGGCCGTCGCGGTGGGCGCGGCGGCGGCCACCTTTCCCGACGCCGACTTCGTGCTCGGCTGGGTCTCGGACCTCGCCTACCTGCGCGGCCACCGCGGCGTCACGCACTCGTTGCTGATGTGGCCCGTTTGGTCGGTCCTGATCGGGCTGCTGTTCGCGCGGCTGTTCCGCCGGCCCGAGTTGTGGAAGCGCGCCAGCTGGATCGCCGCGTCCGCCCTCGGGATCCACATCCTCGGCGACTGGATCACGCAGTTCGGCACGATGCTGCTGGCGCCGCTGTCGGACGCGCGGTTCGGGCTCGGTTCGATCTTCATCATCGACCTCGTCCTGACCGGCATCATCGTCGCCGGCCTGCTCGGCTCGCTCCTCGTGCGGTCCTCGCGCGCGCCGGCCTTGATCGCGCTGGCGCTGCTGCCGGCCTGGGTCGGCGTGAGCCTGGTCGGCCGCGCGGAAGCGCTGCAGTTCGCGCGCGCGTTCGCCGCACAGGAAGGCATTGCCGCCCGGATGATCGATGCCGCGCCACGGCCGGCATCGCCGTTCAACTGGACGGTGGTGATTTTCGACGGCGCGCAGTACCGATACGCGCACGTCAATACCCGCCGCACCGAGCCGCTTGCTGCCGGACCGGATGCCAACTTCATCCGCCGCTTCTCGGCACCGTACCAGCCGCTCGACCGCGCGCAGTGGCAGACCGCGCCCAAGGTCCCGGAGGGTCCCGACGAGGCGCTGGCGCGTGCCGCCTGGTCGCACCCGGAGTTCGGGTTCTTTCGCTGGTTCGCCCAGTTTCCCGCGTTCGAGCGCATCGACCGGGGCGCCGACGGCGAGTGCGTGTGGTTCAAGGACCTGCGGTTCCTGACTCCGGGCCGCAACTCGATGCCGTTCCGCTACGGCATGTGCCGGTTGGCGCAGGACGCCTGGCGGCCGTTCCGGCTCGACGGCGAGGCCGGTCGCGTCGACGTTCGTTGACCTGGCCGCTACGTCCATGAATGAGGCAGCGGAGCCATCTGTGAACGTTGCGTCCTCCTGAACGCGGGTGGAATCGGCGCGGCCCAAGGCAGCCGTTTAGACTGCTAGGCCACCGACGCGGTCGGCTTCCGCGGCAAGGCAAGGCTGATTTCGGCAAGTGACCGGCTCAACGACCTCGCGGTCCGGCTGCGGCGCTGATCGCGTTCACGACGCGTTCGCCGTTGCCCGGCGCGCCGGCCGCTGATCCTCGTGCGGCCGACACGAATCCCCACCAGACCATGAGCCTCTTCAGCTACTTCGAATCGCGCGTGCCGAACGCCACGGCGGCGCCGCCCGCAGCCGTCGAACGCGACGGGCCGCCACCCGGGCTGCTGCCCTTCTACCTGCACTTCGTGCGCCAGTCGCCGCGGTTGTATGTCGCGATGTTCGTGTTCGGCGCCATGGTGGCGCTGCTGGACACGGTGATTCCACTTTTCATCGGAAGGCTGGTCGGGCTGATGACCACGCCCGACCCGCGCGCCGCCGTGCTCGCGCAGGCGCCGCTGTTGCTGGCGATGGCATCCCTGGTGCTGATTGCGCGGCCGCTCGCGATTCTCGCGGACTCGATGGTGCGCAACAACGCGGTGATCCCCGGCGTGACCACGTTGATCCGCTGGCAGAGCCACTGGCACGTGATCCGGCAGAGCTGGAACTTCTTCCAGAACGACTTTGCCGGCCGCATCGCCAATCGCGTGATGAACACCTCGAACTCGCTGCGCGAAAGCGTGGTCTCGAGCATCCGCGCCGTCTGGTACATCGTCGTGTACGGGATCACCGCGCTCCTTCTGGTCAGCGCGGCGGACTGGCGACTCGCGACGCCGATCGTCCTGTGGATCGTCGCCTTCGTGTTCTTCCTGCGCTACTTCGTGCCGCGCATGCGCGACCTGTCGCGGCTGAGCTCGGAGGCGCGTTCGATGGTCATGGGCCGGGTGGTTGATTCGTACACCAACTTCCCCACGGTGAAGCTGTTTGCGCGCGCGGCGGACGAGGACTCGTACGTGCGCGAGGCCATGGTCGAGCACCGCGAGCGCATCGCCGCCCACATGCGCATGACCACCCGCTTCATGGCCACGCTCACCTGCATGAACGCGGCCCTGGTCGTGGGCACGGCCGCGCTCGGCGTCTGGTTGTGGCTGGCCGGCCAGGCGAGCGCGGCGGCGGTCGCCACCGCGCTGCCCCTGGCGTGGCAGATCGCCAACATGGCCGGCTGGGTGTCGTGGGAGGTCAGCGGCATCTTCGAGAACGTCGGCGTCGTGCAGGAAGGCATGGAGACGATCGCGGTGCCTCATGCGTTGACGGATCGCCCCGATGCGCGCGAACTCGAGGTCAGCGGCGGCACCATCCGCTTCGACCACGTGGGCTTCAGCTACGGCGCGCTGGCGCGCGGCGGGGGCGCCGTGATCGACGACCTGAGCCTGGAGATCGCGGCCGGCGAGCGTGTCGGCGTCGTGGGTCGATCAGGTGCCGGCAAGTCGACCCTGGTGAGCCTGCTGCTGCGCTTTCACGACGTCGAACGCGGTCGCATCACGATCGACGGCCAGGACGTGCGCGACGTGACGCAGGAATCGCTGCGCGCGGCCATCGGCGTGGTCACGCAGGACACCTCGATGCTGCATCGCTCGATCGCGGCCAACATCCGGTACGGGCGGCCGCAGGCGACGGACGCTGAAGTTGAGGCCGCGGCGCGCCAGGCGCACGCGCACGAGTTCATCGTCGGGTTGCGCGACTGGAAAGACCGTGCCGGCTACGAGGCTCACGCCGGCGAACGCGGGGTCAAGCTGTCCGGGGGACAGCGCCAGCGCGTGGCCCTCGCCCGCGTGATCCTGAAGAACGCGCCGATCCTGGTGCTGGACGAGGCCACCTCCGCGCTCGACAGCGAGATCGAGGCCGCCATCCAGGAACAGCTTGAAACGCTGATGCAGGGCAAGACCGTGATTGCCATCGCGCACCGCCTGTCGACGATCGCGCGCATGGACCGCCTCGTGGTGATGGACGCCGGTCGCATCGTCGAGCAGGGCACGCACGAAGAACTGCTGCGCGCCGGCGGCCACTACGCGCTGCTATGGAAGCGCCAGTCCGGCGGATTCCTGGCCAACGACGTGCCGGACGTGATCGCCGAACCGGACGACGCCGTCGAGCTTGAAGGCGCCACCGACGTTCATCCCGAGGCCGTCGAGGAGCCGCAGGTCCGGACCTGAGCGGGTCGCGGCGGGCGTTCGAAACCGGCCGGGCACTCGGAAGCCGTCCGCTGACACAGGATGCTCGATTTCTCTTGGCCACCTGGAGGGGGGACGCTCAACGATCGCAATGGCCCGCCGAGCGAAGCGCACGAAGGATGCTTTGCTCGCCGGGCTCATTGCGTGGTTCTCCAGCCTGCTAGGCCTTGCCCGCGACTGGCGCAGCGGTACGCGCCCGTGATGCGGGCGGTCGCGCAGGCGAGGCCTTCGTTCCGGCACCGCGCTTGGAACGCGCCGCTGCGTCACGCGGGGCTGCGCCGGCCTTCTTCGCACGGGCCTCGGCGCGGGCGTGCGCCCGTGCGCGGCGCGCCCGCTCGGCCAGCGCAAGGATCGACCGGCTGGCTACGCTGGCGCTGCGGGCCAAGCTGGGTCGCCTTGGCGATTCGCGCGAGGAACTGGCGCACAAGTTCCT
>JBFZCF010000111.1:0-7179 GCA_041308065.1 Burkholderiales bacterium | reverse complement strand
GCGGCCGTGGCTGTGGCAACTCAGCCGTCGGCGCGTCGCCGCGGGGGCGGCGATCGGCGTCTTCTTCGGCTTTGTGTTCCCGGTCCTGCAGATCGCCCTCGCTGCGATCGTCGCCATCGCGTTGCGCGCCAACCTGCCCATGGCTGCGGTCAGCACGCTGGTGTCCAATCCGTTCACTTACGTGCCGATCGGCGTGCTGGCGCACAAGACCGGCGCCGCGTTGCTGGGCCAGCCGACGGATGCCGCAGCGGCGCTTGCGCAGACCCAGGCGCTGGTCGAGCAAGTGGAGAACCGCGCCACCGATCCGCGAAGCCGGTCGGAAAAGCTGCTTGGCATCGGCAAGCCCCTGATGCTGGGGCTCGCGGTGTTCGCCGTCGTGGGCGGGATCGTCACCTGGATCACGGTGAACGTGGCGTGGATCGCACTGGTCGCCTGGCGGCGACGCCGACGTCTGCGATACCGCGCGGCCGCCGACACGCGGACCTGCGCGGCGCGCCGCTCGGGCCTCTAGGCCGGGCGGACCAGCAGCAGGGGCGTGTTGCAGCGCGCTCCGACGCCGGCCGCGACCGAGCCGAGCACGACGACTTTCAGCGCGCTCGCCCCGTGCGACCCCATCACCAGCACATCGAGCTTCGCGCGCCGCGCCCAGGCAGCGAGCGCCTCGCCCGGGTTGGAGCTGACGAGCATTTCCTCGTCGGCACCCAGTCCGGCGCGTCCAAGCGCCTCGCGCGCGGGAGCCATGACGCGGTCGAACGCCGCCTGCCGAAGCGCGCGGACTTCCTCGTGCGTGAACCCGGTGCTCGCCAGGTTCGCCAGCGCGGTCTTCACCTGGATCGGCACCTCGTCGACGACATGCGCGACACGCAGCGTGAAGCGCGGGCCGAAGAACGCCTGTTGCGCGATCGTGAAGTCCAGGGCGGCGCGGCTGTGCTCGCTGCCGTCCAGGGCCAGGCCGACGCGCAGCGAACCGCGGCGCGGCGCGGTGTCGCGCCGGATCAGCAGCACCGGGGTGCGGCACTCGGCGAGCACGGCCTGCGCCACCGAGCCGAGCAGCACGTTCATGCGACCCGTGCGGCCGCGCGATCCCATGACTATCAGGTCGACCGCGTGCTCTTTGGACCACTGCGCGATCTCGGGTCCGGGCAAGCCGACCCGATAGAACCAGGCGGGCTCGAGATGCGCCGCCTTGAGGATGCCCACGGCGGGCTTCAGCACCTTGCCCGACTCGGATTCATGCCATGCCCGCACGAAGTCGGCGCCCAGGACCCGTCCGGGCCGGGGCGGAAGCGGGTACTGGACGTTGAGCACGTCGATCTGCGGGTGCGGGTCGCGCAGAGTCGACCGTGCCGCGACGAATCGCAGGGCGGCATCGCTGCAAGGACTGCCGTCGACGGGAACCAGGAGCCTCATCGCCATCCCTCCATTGCGGACCCAGGGGTCGCGCCGGCCGGCGGGTCGCACCAGCGCTTGCGCTACGACCGGCTTGATCTCAGTCTAGGAGCGCACCAAAAAGGATGCGCGAAGAACCGGAGCCGACGTTGACACCTGTCAGCCGTAGGACCAATTCCAGAGTTAACCCCTATTGCCCGTGGTAACCGCGGTCGCCGGTCCCGGTTCTGCGATGCCGCAGAGTCACTCGACGGTCAGTTGCGCCGCCGCCAGCAGCTCTTTCGTGTACGCGTTGCGCGGCACCGCGAACAGCGCCTCCGCCTCGCCCTCTTCCACCACGTCGCCGTCCTTCATCACGATCACCCGGTGCGACATCGCCCGCACGACGGCGAGGTCGTGGCTGATGAACAGATAGCTCATGCCGTAGCGTTTCTGCAGCGCCACGAGCAGCGCGAGCACCTGCTGCTGCACCGAGACGTCGAGCGCCGACGTCGGCTCGTCGAGCACCAGCACTTCCGGCCGGAGCACCACGGCGCGCGCGATCGCGATGCGCTGGCGCTGGCCGCCGCTGAACTCGTGCGGGTAGCGCTCGAGCACGCCGGCCAGGCCGTGGCGCTCGGACAGGCCCACCTCGTCGAGCATGTCGACGACCATCTTCTGGCGCTCCGCGCGCGACAGGTCCGGGCGATGGAGATCGAGTCCCTCGCCGACGATCTGGCCGACCGTCATGCGCGGACTGAGCGAGGCGAACGGGTCCTGGAACACCACCTGCATGCGTTGGCGCATCCGGCGCAGCGTCTCGCGGGGCGCGTTGTCGATGCGCTCCTCGCCGAGGTGGATCGCGCCCCCCGCGATGGGTTGCAGCGCCAGCAGCGCCATGCCGAGGGTGGTCTTGCCCGACCCCGATTCGCCGACGATCCCGACCGTCTCGCCGCGCCGCAGTTTCAGCGTGGCGGCCTTGACCGCGTCGAAGCGCCGCTTCCTGAACCAGCCTTCCTTGAGCGTGAAGCTGACCTGGATCGCCTGGCTGTCGACCAGCACCGGCGCGTCGCCGGCCACGGGCTCGACCACACGCTGCGGCCGGCTCGCCATCAGCTTGCGCGTGTACGGATGGGAGGGGTTCCGGAACACTTCGTCGGTGGCACCGCACTCGACGAGGCAGCCGCGCTCCATCACGCCCACGCGGTGGGTGAAGCGGCGCACGAGGTTCAGGTCGTGGGTGATGAAGAGCACGGCCATGCCCATCTCGGCCTGCAGCTCGTCGAGCAGCGCGAGGATCTGCGCCTGGATCGTCACGTCGAGCGCGGTCGTCGGCTCGTCGCAGATCAGCAGCCGCGGCCGGCACGCCAGCGCCATCGCGATCATGGCGCGCTGCCGCTGGCCGCCGCTGAGTTCGTGCGGATAGGACTGGACGCGCCGTTCCGGCTCCGGGATCCCGGTGCGCGCAAGCAGTTCGACGGCGCGCGCCAGCGCGGCGTTCGGCCGCAGGCCCTGGTGCAGCTCGAGCACCTCGGCGATCTGGTTGCCGACCGTGTACAGCGGGTTCAGCGCCGTCATCGGCTCCTGGAAGATCATGCCGATCTCGGCGCCGCGGATGCCGCGCAGCCGTTGCTCCGGCAGCGCCAGCAGTTCCTCGCCGCCGAAACGGATCGCCCCTGCGGTCTGGGCGTCGCGCACCAGCCGCAGGATCGACAGCGCCGTGATCGACTTGCCGGAGCCCGACTCGCCCACCAGCGCGAACTTCTCGCCCGGCGCGATCGTGAACGAGACGTCGTCGACCACGGTCGTCGCGCCGAAGCGCACCGTCAGGTGCTCGACCGAAAGCAGCGGACCGGCGGAGTTCGTCGTCATGACTTGCGCGTGTCGAAGGCGTCGCGCAGCGCGTCGCCGATGAAGGTCAGCAGCAGCATCGTCACCACGAGCAGAAGGAAGGTCGGCACGATGATCCACCACGCGTCGAGGTTGTCCTTGCCCTGCTTCAGCAGTTCGCCGATCGACGGAATGCTCGGCGGCACGCCCAGGCCCAGGAAGTCCAGCGACGTGAGGGCCAGGATCGCCGCGCTCATCCGGAACGGCAGGAAGGTGATCACGGGCGTCATCGAGTTCGGCAGCACGTGCCGCACGATGATCTGGCGGTTCGAAAGGCCGAGCGCGCGGGCGGCCTTCACGAACTCGAGGTTGCGGTTGCGCAGGAACTCCGCCCGCACGTAGTCCGACAGCCCCATCCAGCCCCACAGCGACAGCAGCACCAGCAGCAGCAGCAGCGACGGTTCGAAGATGCTGGCGAAGATGATCAGCAGGTACAGCTCCGGGACCGCGCCCCAGACCTCGACGAAACGCTGCAGGAACAGATCGACCCGCCCGCCGAAGTAGCCCTGCAGAGCGCCGGCCAGGATGCCGATCAGCGTGCCGGCGACGGTCAGCGCAAGCGCGAACCAGATGCTGACGCGGAAGCCGTAGAGGAGCCGCGCGACCATGTCGCGGCCGTGCTGGTCCGTGCCGATCCTGTGGCTCGCCGTCGGCGGCGACGCCGAGACTTCGGGCGAGAAGTAGTCGGTCGACGTGGCGGAGTGCGCGTTGAGCGTGAACAGCGCCCAGTTGCCCGGCCGCGCCAGCACGTCGGCGATGAAGGGATCCTTCCAGTCGGTCCCGGTGCCGAAGTCGCCGCCGATGGCGCGCTCGCTCGGGTTGGCGAACATCGGCGCGTGCCACTGGCCGTCGATGCGGGCGACGAAGGGCCGGTCGTTGCTCACGATCTCGGCGAAGGTCGCCGTGACCAGCAGCGCCAGGAAGACCCACAGCGAGACGTGCCCGATGCGGTTGCGCCGGAAGCGCGCCCAGGCGCGCTGGTTGGGCGACATCGGCCTGGCCGCTGCAATCGCGCGCACATCGGCGTCCGTCTGCGGCGCGCCCGCGGGAGTGACGATGGAGCTCATGGGGCGATCCCGTTGATCATCGGCCGACGCTCGCGAACTGCACGCGCGGGTCCACCACCACGTACAGCAGGTCGGCGATCAGCTTGACCACCAGCGCGATCAGGGTGAAGAGGTAGAGGGACCCGAGCACGACCGGGTAGTCGCGCCGCACCACCGACTCGAACGCGAGCAGGCCGAGGCCGTCGAGCGAGAACAGCGTCTCGATCAGCACCGATCCCGCGAAGAACGCGCCGATGAACGCGGCCGGGAAGCCGGTGATCAGCGGGATCAGCGCGTTGCGGAAGATGTGCTTGTAGAGCACCCGCCCGTCGGACAGCCCCTTGGCGCGTGCGACCAGCACGTACTGCTTGCGCATCTCCTCGACGAAGGTGTTCTTCGTCAGCATGGTCAGGACCGCGAAGCTGCCGATCACCAGGCAGGCGAGCGGCAGCGCCAGGTGCCAGAAGTAGTCGAGGATGCGCGCGCCCCACGACAGCTCTTCCCAGTTGTCGGACGTCAGCCCGCGCAGCGGGAACCAGTCGAAAAAGGTGCCGCCGGCGAACAGCACGATCAGCAGCACGCCGAGCACGAAGCCGGGGATCGCGTAGCCGAGCAACACGAACAGCGTGGTCACCGCGTCGAAGCGCGTTCCTTCGCGCACCGCCTTGGCCACGCCGAGCGGGATCGACACGAGGTAGCTCACCAGGAAGGTCCACATCCCGAGCGAGATCGAGACCGGCAGCTTCTCCTTGATCAGCTGCCAGACGTCCTTGTTCTGCATGAAGCTGCGGCCGAGGTCGAACCGGGCGAACGAGCCGAGCATCTCGAAGTAGCGCACGTGCGCCGGCTTGTCGAAGCCGTAGAGCTTCTTCAGCTCCTCGACCCGCTGCTTGTCGAGGTCGCGGCCGGCCTTGTAGCGGCCCTCGATCGCGCCGGCCCGCGCCTCGGCCATCACCTGCTCGACCGGGCCGCCGGGCACGAACTGCATGACGACGAACGTGATGGTCAGCGCCCCGATCAGCGTCGGGATCATCAGCAGCACGCGCCGCAGGACGTAGGCGAGCATCAGCGCTTCCTCTCGAGCGACTTGTCCCACCAGCACCACAGCGGCCACGGCCCGAACTCGGCGATGCCGGTGAAGTAGGTGTCGGCGCTGAAGAACTGCGCCTGCACCGCGGGGATGCCGAAGCGGTTCCAGAACGAGACGGGTTCCACGTTGTTGTAGAGCTCGGGGACCTGGAAGAAGCTCCAGGTCACCACGCGGTCGAGCGCGCGCGCGGCGTCGCGCAGCTGCTCCATCGTGTCGGCCCGACCGATGGCGGTGATCAGCGCGTCGACCGCCGCGTCGCGGACGCCGCGGAAGTTGCTGTTGCCCTCTTCGTCGGCCGACTTCGAGCCGAGGATCGCGTCGAGCGTGCCGGAGTCCGGCAGCGTGAAGTCGCCGCCGGCGAGCGTGATCACGTCGTAGTCGTACTTCTGCAGCCGCGAGCGGTACAGCGCGAAGTCGACCACGCGGTGCTTCATCGTGATGCCGAGCTTGCGCAGCAGCGTCTGCCACCCCAGGTCCTGGATCTCGCGCGGCGACATGTACTCGAACTCGAAAAGCTCCCCCTTGCCGTTGCGCAGCAGGCCTTCCTCGTCGAGTTTCCAGCCGGCCTCCTCGAGCAGCGCGCGCGCCTTCAGCAGGTTGCGGCGCAGCCCGTTGGGCGCGTCCTTGGTGCGCGGGGCGCGGAAGGCCGGGCCGAAGACGCGGGGCGGCAGCGACTTGCGGAACGGCTCGAGCAGCGCGAGTTCGCCCGGGCCCGGCGTGCCCTGCGCGGCGAAGTCGCTGTTGTTGAACAGGCTGTCGGCGCGCTGGTACAGGCCGGTCTTGAAGGTGTTCTCGAAGTCGTAGCTGTAGACGAGCGCCTCGCGCACCCGGATGTCCTGGAACAGCGGTCGCCGCAGGTTGAGGATGTACGCCTGCATCAGCTGCCCGAAGCCGGTCACGAAGCCGCGCTTGACGATGCGGCCGTCGTCCCACTTCGCGCCCTGGTGCAGCCGCAGCCAGGAGCGCGCGCCGTACTCCTTGAAGAGATCGAACTCGCCGGCCTTGAAGGCCTCGCGCGCGACGGCGTTCTCCGAATAGTTGCGGTAGACGATGCGATCGAAGTTGAAGTGGCCGCGGCGCACGCCGAGGCCCGGGATGCCGTCGGCCCAGTAGTTCGGGTTGCGGACGAACTCGATGCGGCGCGGCATGTCGACCTTGCCGATCACGTATGGCCCGGTGGTGATCGGGTGCTCGGAGACGACCTCCGAGAACTTCTTCCCTTCGCCCCACTTGCGGCTGAAGATCGGCAGCGTGCCGGCGACGAACAACTGGTCGCGCGTGCGCTGCCGCAGGTGGAAGCGCACCGTCCGCGAGTCGACGATCTCGGCGCGCTCGATGCCCGCGAGGATGGTCTGGTAGGGCGGCGATGCCTCCTTCGAGTTCAGCGTGTCGAAGCTGTGCTTGACGTCCGCCGGCGTGACCGGGTCGCCGTTCGAGAAGCGCGCCTGCGGCCGGATGCGGAACGCGACCGACGAGAAGTCGGGCGCGACGAACATCGACTCGGCGAGCAGCGCGTACATCGTCGACGGCTCGTCGGCCGACAGGTGCGCCAGGCCCTCGATCATCCAGATCGCCACGCCCGCGGGCGCGTTGCCCCGGGTCGTGAACGGGTTGAACTTGTCGAAGCTGGTGCGGCGGTCCGGGTTGCGCAGCCGCAGCGTGGTGCCGCGCGGCGCGTCCGGGTTGACATACTCGAAGTGCGTGAACCCCTCCGGGTACTTGGGCTCGCCGAACGCAGCGAACGCGTGCACCCAGCGGCCGGTGGCGGCCGTCGCCCCGGCGCCT
>JBFZCF010000110.1:0-7193 GCA_041308065.1 Burkholderiales bacterium | reverse complement strand
GCGCAGCACTGGACTGCGCCCGACCGCTTCGGCTTCTATTCGGAGCTGCTGGCGTCGGTGCAGATGGCGACGCGGCGGCAGGCCCTGAGCGAAATCGAGGCGTCGCGCTTCGTATCGGCCGTGCAGCAGATCGCGCTCGCGATCGATGCCGACTTCGATGCGCCGGAGATGGGCCGGCTGGTGGCACAGGCGGCCGAACTCGATGCGCTGTGCGCCCGGTTCGACGTGCAGATCACCCTGACGCTCGTGGCCCTGGGCGGACCGATGGACAGCGCGGCCATCGACGCCGCGGCCGCGGACGCCGGATTCGCCGCGGCGCCGCCCGGGCGATGGCTGAAGCGCGACGGCCAGGGCCGCCTGCTGTCGACGCTGACGACGACCTCGCTGCTGGCCGACCGGGTCGCGCTGACGCTCGACGTTCCGCTGGCGCCGGGAGACCGCGAGTCGCTGGGCGCGCTGTTCACCGCCGCGCACCAGCTCGCCGCGCGCCTGAACGCCCGCATCGTCGACGACAACGGGCGTCCGGTCGAGGCGAACGCCCAGGGCACCATCGGCGCCGAACTCGAGAAGCTGTACGACGAGATGCGCGCGGCCGGCATCGAGCCCGGCGGACCGCGCGCGCAACGACTCTACGCCGTCGCCTGACGATGGTGGGCGCCACGCCCTCATCGCCCGCACGGCCGGCCGACGAAGCGCGCCTGCTGCGCGCCGCGATCGAGCGGGCCAATCACGCCTACTACGTGCTCGACGCGCCTGTGGTGCCGGATGCGGAATACGACCGGCTGTTCCGGCGCCTGCAGGAACTCGAAGCCGCGCACCCCGACCTGCGCACGCCGGACTCGCCGACACAGCGGGTGGGCGGCGCGGCGCGCGCCGACCTGCCCGAGGTGCGGCACACGGTGCCGATGCTTTCGATCCGCACCGAGACCGACTTCGGGCCGACCGGCGCCCATGCGTTCGATACGCGCATCCGCCGCGAGCTGAAGCTCGGAGCGGACGATCCCCCGGTGGAGTACTCGGCCGAACTGAAGTTCGACGGGCTCGCGGTCAGCCTGCGGTACGAGGCCGGCGTACTGGTGCGCGCGGCGACGCGCGGCGACGGTGAAGTCGGGGAGGACGTGACGCCGAACGTGCGCACGATCCGCTCGATCCCACTCCGACTGCAGGACTTCGACGCGGCCGTGCTCGAGGTGCGCGGCGAGGTCTTCATGCGGCGCGACGAGTTCGAGCGGCTGAACGAACGCCGCCGTGCCGCTGACGAGAAGGTCTTCGTGAACCCGCGCAACGCGGCGGCGGGATTCCTGCGGCAGCTCGACTCGCGCGTCACGGCGTCGCGCAAGCTGTCCTTCTACTGCTATGGGCTAGGTGACGTCGACGGCTGGGATCTGCCGCCGACCCACGGCGCCGTGCTCGACGCGCTCGAGTCGATGGGTCTGCCGGTCGCGGCCGATCGCGCGGTAGCGCGCGGCGCAGACGAACTGGTCAACTTCCACGCGGCCGTCGCGGCCAGGCGCGACCGCTTGCCGTTCGACATCGACGGCGTCGTCTACAAGGTCAATTCGCTTGAACTGCAGCGTGCGCTGGGCTTCGTGTCGCGCGAGCCGCGCTGGGCCGTGGCCCACAAGTATCCGCCGCAGGAAGAGGTGACGCAGGTGCTGGGCATCGACGTGCAGGTGGGCCGAACCGGGAAGATCACGCCCGTCGCGCGGCTCGCGCCGGTCTTCGTCGGCGGCGTGACGGTCAGCAATGCGACGCTGCACAACGAGGACTACATCCGGACGCTCGACCTGATGATCGGCGACACGGTCACGGTGCGCCGCGCCGGCGACGTCATCCCGCAGGTCGTCGCCGTGCTGCCGCAGCGACGCCCCCGGGACGCGCGTGCCTTCACGATGCCGGCGGCCTGCCCGGTGTGCGGATCGGGCGTGGCGCGCGACGAGCAGGAGAAGGACCTGCGCTGCACCGGCGGGCTGTACTGCCCGGCGCAGCGCAAGCAGGCGCTGCTGCACTTCGCCGGTCGCCGCGCGCTGGACATCGAGGGCCTCGGCGACAAGCTGGTCGAGCAACTGGTCGATGCGGACCTCGTCCGCACGCCGGCCGACCTGTTCCGCCTCGACCTTGCCACGCTCGAACAGCTCGAGCGCATGGGCCGCAAGTCGGCCGAGAACATCCTGAAGGCGCTCGATCGCGCGCGTTCCACCACGCTGGAACGCTTCGTCTACGCGCTCGGCATCCGCCACGTCGGCGAATCCACGGCGCGCGACCTGGCGCGCCACTTCGGCGCCCTCGAACCGCTGGAGCGGGCGTCCGAGCCGGAACTGCTGGCCGTGCCCGATGTCGGGCCGGTGGTGGCATCGTCCATCGCACGCTTCTTCGCCGAGCCGCACAACCGGGAGGTCATCGCGCAGTTGCGCGACGCCGGCGTGCACTGGCAGGACGGCGCGCCGCAGCGCGCGGCCGCGGGACCGCTCGCCGGCAAGACGTTCGTGCTGACCGGTACGCTGCCGAACTGGACGCGCGACGAGGCGAAGGGCCGGATCGAGGCGGCCGGCGGCAAGGTCGCCGGATCCGTGTCGGGCAAGACCGACTACGTGGTGGCCGGTGAAGAGGCGGGCGGCAAGCTCGACAAGGCGCGTGCCCTCGGAGTTGCGGTGATCGACGAAGCAGCACTCAGGCGACTACTGGAGGACTAGGTGTACGCAATCATCGGCGGCAGCGGGTTGGCGAAGCTCACGGCGCTCGAGTCGCCGCGGCGGCAGGTGATGCGCACGCCGTACGGCGCGCCGTCGGGAGCGCTGACGTTCGGCCGCCTCGGCGGTGCCGACGTCGTCTTCCTCGCGCGGCACGGCTACGGCCACACGCTCGCCCCGCACGAGATCAACTACCGCGCGAACATCTGGGCGCTGAAGGAGCTGAAGGTCGAGGGTGTCATCTCGGTCGCCACCGTCGGCGGCATCCGTGCCGACCTCGGTCCCGGCGTGCTCGCGCTGCCGGACCAGATCATCGACTACACGCACAGCCGCAAGGCGACCTACTTCGAAGGCTCCGAGACGCCCGTCATCCACGTCGACTTCACCCTCCCGTACTCGATGCCGCTGCGGGCGGCGCTGCTGGCCGCCGCTGCCCGCTGCGGCGAGCCGCTGATCGACGGCGGGGTCTATGCGTGCACGCAGGGCCCGCGCCTCGAGACGGCGGCGGAGATCGAGCGCATCGCGCGCGATGGCGGCGACATGGTCGGCATGACCGGCATGCCGGAAGCCGTGCTCGCGCGCGAGGCGGGCCTGGCGTACGCGACGCTCGGCGTGGTCGTGAACCATGCGGCGGGGCGCGGGACCAGCAAGGAAGCGATCCTGCTCGAGGAGCTCGACCGCGTGCTGAACGTCTCGGTGACCCGCGCGGTGCGCATCCTGGTGGCCTTCGTCGGCGGAGCGTGCGCGTGATCCGCGAAATCCTTCGCATGGGCGACCCGCGCCTGCTGCGGGTCTCGGAAGCCGTGCGCGACTTCGGCGCGCCCGGACTGCGCACGCTGGTCGACGACATGTTCGAGACCATGCACGCGGCCAACGGCGCCGGGCTCGCGGCCCCGCAGATCGGTGTGCCGCTGCGCGTGGTGATCTTCGGCTACGCCGATGCGGCCATGCGCAACCCGCGCTATCCGGACGCCGACCCGGTGCCGCAGACGATCCTGGTCAATCCCGTGCTGGAGCCGCTGACCGACGAAGTCGAAGACGGCTGGGAGGGTTGCCTGTCGGTGCCCGGACTGCGCGGTGTCGTTCCGCGGGCCACGAGACTGCGCTACGCCGGGTTCGACCTCGACGGACGGCGGATCGAGCGGATCGCCGAGGGATTCCACGCGCGCGTCGTGCAGCACGAGTGCGACCACCTCGACGGCATCCTGTACCCGATGCGCATGCCGGATCTCTCGCGGCTCGGCTTCACCGACGTCCTGTTTCCCGAACTCGCGGGGCAGCCGGACGACTAGGTCGTCAGGGCGCGATCGCCTCGAGCAGGTCGCCCTCGATCTCGAGCTGCGTCTTGGCGTCGCTGAGCTTCGCGCCCGAGATCAGGAACACGTCCTCGGCGCGCTCGCCGAGCGTCAGCACCTTCGCAGTGTGGACACTGAGGTTGTGCCGCGCCAGCACGCGCGCGATCGAGTACAGCAGGCCGACCCGGTCGGTCGCCGTGACCGTCAGCAGGTAGAGCGATCCGCGCTCGTCCGGCAGCAGGTGCACGCCGGGCGCGACCGGGAAGTGACGCGACTGGCGTGACATGCGGCCCTTCACCGGGCCCGGCAGTTCGTGCTGCACGTCGATCCAGTCCGCGAGTTCGTGCTCGACCTGGCTCAGCAGCTCTCGGTAGTGATGCCCGCGGCCGTGGTCGGTGATCAGGAAGGTGTCGAGCGCGTAGCCATGGCGCGTGGTGTGGATGCGGGCGTCGAGGATGCTCAGGTTGCGGCTGTCGAAATAGCCGCAGACGCGCGCGAACAGGTCCTTCTGGTCCTTCACGTAGATCAGCACCTCGGCGCCTTCGCCGATGCGGGCCAGCCGCGCGCGCACCACCGGCTTCGCGGTGTTGACGCGGGAGAACAGCGAGCGCGTGTGCCAGGCGATGTCCTGCGCGCTGTGGCGCAGGAAGTACACGATGTCGAACTGGTCCCACAACTCGTTGCGGGCGTCGTCGGACAGGCCGTACAGCCGCAGGATGTGCAGCGCCTCCTGCTTGCGGCCCTCGAGGACGGCCGAGGCCGCGACGGTGCCGCCGCCGAGCAGTCGCCGGGTCGAGCGAAACAGGTCCTCGATCAGCTTGCCCTTCCAGGCATTCCACACCTTCGGGCTCGTGCCGCGGATGTCGGCCACGGTCAGCAGGTACAGCGCCACCAGCCAGCGCTCCGACTTCACGACGTCGGCGAAGCCGCGGATCACCGCCTCGTCGGCGAGGTCCTGCTTCTGCGCGACCTGCGACAGCGTCAGGTGGTGCCTCACCAGGAACGCGACCAGATCCGTGTCGTCCCGCTCGAGGCCGTGCTCCCGGCAGAAGCGACGGGCATCGCGCGCGCCCAGCTCGCTGTGGTCGCCGCCGCGGCCCTTGGCGATGTCGTGGAAGAGCGCCGCGATGTACAGCAGCCAGGGCTTGTCGAAGTCGGCGATCAGCTGGCTGCACAGCGGGTACTCGTGCGCGTGCTCGGCGAGCGAGAAGCGGCGCAGGTTGCGCAGCACCTGGATGATGTGCTGGTCGACCGTGTAGACGTGGAACAGATCGTGCTGCATCTGCCCGACGATGCGGCGGAACACGGGCAGGTAGCGGCCCAGCACCGACAGCTGGTTCATCCGGCGAAGCTCGTGCAGCACGCCCTTGGGCTGCTTCAGCAGCTCGAGGAAGGTCGCGCGGTTGCGCGGGTCGCGGCGGTACGCGCCGTTGATGGTCACGCGCGCGTGCCACAGCGCCCGCATCAGCCGCGGCGACATGCCCTTGAGCTCCTGGTGCTGCGCCTTCAGGAGGAAGGCGCGCAGGATGCCGTTCGGGTCGCGCGCGAGCGCCGCCTCGTCCTCGATGTCGAGCAGCTCGCCGCGCGCCACGAACGTCGCGTCGATCGCGACGCCGGGCTCGTCGTCGCGATGGAGCATCCGCTGCTCGATGTTCAGCAGCACGGCCGTGTTCATCTGCGTGATCACCTTGGCGGCGCGGTAGTAGTGCTGCATCAGCAGTTCGCTCGCGCGCTTGCCGGCCGTCGGCTGGAAGCCCGCCTGCTGCGCAACGGCGTTCTGCACGTCGAACACGAGCCGGTCCTCGCGGCGGCCGGTGACGAGGTGCAGGCGCGCGCGGATCTCCTTCACGCGGCGCTCGGACAGCCGGATGATGTTCGCCTCGGCCGCGGTCAGCAGCCCGCGGCGCGCCAGTTCGGACCAGCGCGTGCCGTAGCCGGCCGCGCGGGCGATCCACAGCACGACGTGAAGGTCGCGCAGGCCGCCGGGACTCTCCTTGACGTTGGGCTCGAGGCTGTACGGCGTCTCGTTGTATTTCGTGTGGCGCTGCTGCTGCTCGAGCACCTTTGCCCGGTGGTACGCCTCGCGGTCGACGACGTCGACCACCGCGCGCGAGAAGGTCTCGAAGTGGCGCCTCGAGCCGGCGATCAGCCGGGACTCGAGCATCGACGTCAGCACGGTCACGTCGCGCGCGGCTTCCTCGTGGCATTCCTCGAGCGTCCGCACGCTGTGGCCGGGCGCGAGCCCCAGGTCCCACAGCAGCCCCACCAGGTTCTCGATCGTGGTGCGGTCGGCCTCGCTGGGCGCCTGCTTCAGCAGGATCAGGATGTCGACGTCGGAGTGCGGGAACAGTTCGCCCCGGCCGTAGCCGCCGACGGCGATCAGCGTGGCGCGCCGGGTGATGCCGCTCGACTCCGCGACCTCGCGCAGCAGGTGGTCGGCGGCGCGGGCGAGCCCGTGCAGCAGCGCGTCGACCGAGCCGCCGGCCGTGAACTTGGCGATCAGGGCATCGCGTTCCTGCCGCAGGCGGTCGCGCAGCTTGAACGCGCCATCGTTCATCGGGGGCTGCTGACGATTGGTTCGCGCATGCGCCGGGCGGTGGCGGGCCCCGGGGTCAGGCGGTCGCCGGCTCGGACGACGCGCGTTCGACGAACGCGGGCGGGGGCGGCGAGCCGGCCGACACCGTGAGCACGTCGTATCCGGTCGGCGTGACCAGGACCGTGTGCTCCCACTGCGCCGACAGGCTGTGGTCCTTCGTCACGATGGTCCAGCCGTCGGCCAGTTCCCTGATCTCGCGGCGGCCGGCGTTGATCATGGGCTCGACCGTGAAGATCATGCCGGCGGCCAGCTTCTCGAGCGTGCCTGGCTTGCCGTAGTGCAGGATCTGGGGCTCCTCGTGGAACTTGCGGCCGATGCCGTGGCCGCAGAATTCGCGCACGACGCTGAAGCCGCTCTTCTCGGCGTGCGTCTGGATCGCGTGCCCGATGTCGCCGATCGTGGCGCCGGGACGCACCTGCTGGATGCCCAGCCACATGCTCTCGTACGTGACTTCGGACAGCCGGCGCGCGCCGATCGAAGGATCGCCGACGAAGAACATCCGGCTGGTGTCGCCGTGGTAGCCGTCCTTGATCACGGTGATGTCGATGTTCAGGACGTCGCCGTTCTTCAGGACGCGGTCGCCCGGAATGCCGTGGCAGACCTGGTGGTTGA
>JBFZCF010000109.1:0-7203 GCA_041308065.1 Burkholderiales bacterium | reverse complement strand
ACCCGGAACCCCGCGCCCGTTCGCCGACGTCGTCAAGGACGCGAAGGAACTGAAGGGCTTCCTGACCCTCTGGCAGAAGGACGAGAAGACCTGGCTCGAGATTCCCGCGGACCGGCTCGACCAGCCGTTCTTCTTCGTAACGGCGCTGGCGCAGGGACTTGGCGAGAAGTTCTTCTGGCCTGGCCTCGTGGGCGGCGAGCAAGTGGTCGTGCTGAGGCGGGTGGGCAACACCGTGCAACTGGTGGCGAAGAACCTCGAGGTGCGCGCGCCGGCCGGCACGCCGCTCGAGGTCGCGGTTCGCGAAAGCTACTCGGACAGCCTGCTGGCGGCGACGGCCGTGGCGTCCGCTCCGCACCCCGCGCGCAAGTCGATCCTCGTCGATGCCTCGGCGCTGTTCGGTGGCGACCTCGCTGGCATGACGACGCGACTGGACTCGGCCTATCGCCTCGGGTACGCGCTCGACCGCGCCAACACCGCCATCGAGCGGGCGCGGGCCACGGAGCAGGGGACCTTCATCACCGTGCGCCAGCACTTCGCGGTGCCCAAGCTGCCGGCGCCGCCGGTCACGCCGCCGCCGCCCGGAACGCCGATGCCGTCCACGCCCACGGCGCTGCCGGACGGCCGCAGCCTGTTCCTCGCGCTGACCTACACGCTCGCGCCGCTGCCGGCCGAGCCGATGCGGCCGCGTCCGGCGGACCAGCGGGTCGGCCACTTCACGACGGCGTTCTGGGACTTCGCCAACACCGAGAAGGGCGACGCGCGCACGCACTACATCGAGCGCTGGCGGCTCGAGAAGAAAAATCCGGGCGCGGAAGTCTCCGAGCCGAAGGAGCGCATCCTCGTGTGGATGGACCGGAACATCCCCGAGCAGTACCGCGAGGCCGTCAAGGGCGGCATCCTCGAGTGGAACAAGGCGTTCGAGAAAGCCGGGTTCAAGGATGCGATCGAGGTGCGGCAGCAGCCGGCCGACGCCGAGTGGAGCACGCTGGAAGGCACGCGCCACCTGGCGGTGCGCTGGTTCGCCCAGCAGGGCCCGGGCGCGACGGCCGTGGGTCCCAGGGTCTCGGACCCGCGCACGGGCGAGATCCTGCTCGGCACGGCGATCATCCCCCAGAACTGGCTGCGCTACTCGAACGCGTTCCTGCGCGACCAGCAGCCGCGGCTGAGCAGCCTCCAGGAAACCGGGCTGGAGGGCTTCAACCCGACCCCGCTGCCTGCGGCCTCCCTCGCGCAACTCCTCGATGGGCAACAGTGCAGCTACGGACTCGACGCCCTCGAGCAGGCGGCGTTCGCGTTCGAACTGATGGCTGCACGCGGCGAACTGCGTCCGGGCAGCCCGGAAGCGAAGCAGTTCGTTTCGGACTCGCTCAAGGACGTGGTGATGCACGAGGTCGGACATGCGCTCGGCCTGCGCCACAACTTCCGCGGGTCGACCGGCATCAAGTTCGAGCAGTTGCGGGACGCGGCGTTCACGCGCCAGCGCGGCATCTCCAACTCGGTGATGGACTACAACGCCCGCAACATCCCGCTCGAGAACGAAGCGGTCGCCGACTTCCACCAGACGACCCTCGGCAACTACGACCACTGGGCGATCGAGTACGCGTACCGCGAGATCGCGCCCGAGAACGAGGCCGCCGAGCTTGCACGGATCGCGGCGCGCTCCGCCGCCGACCCGAGCCTGGCGTACGCGACCGACGAAGACGTGATCGCCGCACTGGGCGGCGCGATCGACCCGCTCGTCAACCAGTGGGATCTCGGCGAAGAACCTCTCGCGTACTACAAGCGCAGCCTGCTGCTGGCGCGCGAGCTCTGGACCCGCACCAAGGAGCGCGAGCTCGCGCCGGGCGACGACTTCACGGTCTACCGTCGAAACCTCGGACGCGGACTCGGCCAGTTCGCCGGGGTGGTCGGCCCGCTGTCGCGCTATGTGGGCGGCGTCCACACTTCGCGCCAGCTCGCGGGTTACACGTCGGGCGGCCTGTTCACGCCGGTGCCCGTGGTGCAGCAGCGCGAGGCGCTGAACCTGCTGACGCGCGAAGTCTTCAGCTCCGCCAGCTTCCGTTTCGACCCGGTCTTCATGAGCAAGCTCGGCGTCGATCACCTCGACCGCTTGATGAGCGGCAGAACCCCGATGCTGAACCCGGACTTCAGCCTGGCGAGCGCCGTGCTTTCGATCCAGCGCAGCGCGCTCGACCAGTTGATGGGCGACGGCCTGGCGGCGCGGCTCGCCGACACCGAGTCCAAGGTCGCCGACAAGCGGCAGTTGCTGTCGCTCGCGGAGGTGCACGCGCGCATCGCCGACAGCGTCTGGAGCGAGTTGAAGACGGGCGCCGAGATCGACAGCCTGCGCCGTAACCTGCAGCGCGAACACGCGCGCCGCGTGGCGGCCGGGCTGGTGCGGCCGTCGACCGCGGTCGCGGCCGATGTCCGCGCCGTGAACCGCCAGGTCGCCGTGAAGCTGCAGGCCGACCTGCAGCGCGCGCTGGGCAGTTCGAACCTGTCCGCGACGACACGTGCGCACCTCGCGGAGAGTTCGAGCCTGCTGGCCGAGGCCCTCAAGGCGCCGATGGTCCGCTCCGGCGTCTGATTGCGTCCCGGAGTCCCGCGCAACAGTGCGGGACTCCGGATGGCTACACTCCGGGCGTGGCCAGCCGCAAATCCCCTGCAAAGAAGGTCCTTAACTTCGCCGCCGACGCGGACAACGCGGAACTCGCGAACCTCACCGGGGCGCTCGACGCCAACCTGCGCCAGATCGAGACCGAACTCGACGTCGCGATCACGCGCCGCGGCCACCAGTTCCGGATCGAGGGCGAGCAGTCGAATGCGCAGGTGGCGAGCGATGTCCTGCAGCACTTCCTCGAGCGCACCCGCCGCAGCCGGCGCGCCCTGTCGGTGGACGACATCCAGCTCTACTTCGTCGAGCTGCGCGGCCGCAAGGGCGCTCGCGCGGCGGTTGACGTCGACGACGGCGACACGCTGCCGCAGCTGCACACGCGACGTCCCGACCTGCACGGTCGCACGCCGCGGCAGCGCGACTACATCCAGGCGATCCTCGGCCACGACATCACGTTCGGCATCGGGCCGGCGGGCACGGGCAAAACCTACCTCGCGGTCGCGGCCGCGGTCGACGCGCTCGAGCGCGACCTCGTCAAGCGCATCGTGCTCACGCGCCCGGCGGTCGAAGCCGGCGAGCGCCTCGGGTTCCTGCCGGGCGACCTCGCGCAGAAGGTCGATCCGTACCTGCGCCCCCTGTACGACGCGCTGTTCGACCTGCTCGGGTTCGACAAGACGCAGAAGCTGCTCGAACGGCACACGATCGAGATCGCACCGCTCGCCTACATGCGCGGGCGCACGCTGAACGCCGCGTTCGTGATCCTCGACGAGGCCCAGAACACCACGCGCGAGCAGATGAAGATGTTCCTGACGCGGATCGGCTTCGGGTCCAAGGCGGTGGTCACCGGCGACGTGACGCAGATGGACCTGCCGAAGGGCGTGGCCAGCGGCCTGGTCGAGGCGCAGCACGTGCTGGCCGAGGTGCGCGGCATCGCCTTCACCTACTTCACGGCCGCCGACGTGGTGCGGCACCCGCTCGTGGGCCGGATCGTGGAGGCCTACGAAGCGGCGGACGAGCGGACCGGCGTGGCCGATCCGAGCCGCCCCGCGCGGGCTGCCAAGCCCGCGGGCGCCGCACAGGCCGCGGGGCGCGACGCCGCCTGATGGCGCTGACGGTGTCGATCCAGGGGCAGGCCCGTTTCGACGGCCTGCCGGCGCGAAGCACGCTCGTCCGGTGGATCAAGGCCGCGCTCGAAGGCGACGCCGAACTGGCGCTGCGCTTCGCCGACGCGGCCGAGGCGCGCCGGCTGAACCGCGAGTTCCGGGGCAAGGACTACGCGACCAACGTGCTGACGTTCGACTACCAGCACGCGCCGGTCGTGCGTGCCGACATCGTGCTGTGCGTGCCGGTCGTCCGGCGCGAGGCGCGCGCGCAGCGCAAGGCGTTCCGCGACCACCTCGCGCACCTCGTCGTGCACGGAGTCCTGCACGCGCAGGGACTCGACCACGACCGCGCGGCCACTGCGCGGACGATGGAAGCCCGCGAGGTCCGGATCCTCGCCCGGCTGGGGATCGACGATCCCTACCGGGACGGCGGCGTCACGGGCGGCTGAACCGGCCGCTCGGCACTCGGGTTGTAGCCGGGTGGCAGCACCAGCTTCACCTTCGGATCGCTCGGCGCCCGTTCGCGGAAGGTCTTCACCTCGCCGTGCAGGTTGCCGATCATCTGCGTCACCGCTTCCTCGAAGCTCTTCAACCGCGCTTCCCGCGACTGGCCCGAGAAGCCGATCAGCGTAGCGCTGCCCTTCACGTTCGATGTGCCGGCCGCGCGCATCAGCAGGCGCCGGCTCTTGATGTCGAACACGGCGGTCTCGACCACGGTCAGCACGTCGTAGCGGTCGCCCGGGACGATGTAGGCCCCGATCCCGGTCCAGTACAGCAGCGACAGGGCGGTCGCGTCGGCGTGCTGCACCTGGTCGTAGGACACCAGCGCGATCGCGTCCAGGCGCAGCAGGGCCGCGATGCGGTCGATGTTGGCGAAGCCACCGCCCGGCTCGAGGTACAGCGACGGCACCGCCTCGATCTCGCGGATGAACGGGTACTTCGCGAACGCGTCGCGGACCTGGCCGGCGAGTCGCAGCCGGTCGGCCTCCGATAGCCGGAACTCGGGGGACGCGACGTCGGGCACGAAAGCCACCCCGATCCGGAACGGGACGTTGATGACCGCCACCGCATCCGGCTGGGTGGGCGGCTCCGCCGCGCCCGGGAAGAGGTAGGCCAGCATCGACGCCACCTGCCGCTCCCGCGACCCTTTCTCCATCCCGGCACAGCCGGCCAGCCCCAACGCCACCAGCATTGCCACGACGACCAGCCCAAGCCGTTTCATGTCGCCCTCCGCGGCGCAAATCCGCCCATAACCCTAATCAACCTAGCACCGGATTCCGGAGTTAGCGGCCACTTACCGCAGGCGGGCTGCTCGTTTACCCGGGAAATCTGCGTATGCCGTGCCGATTTCCGGTCGTGTATTCTGAATTCGTCTCTACTCAGGATCCGTCGCCGCCCGCTGGCCACCGGTCCGCCACTGATGTCCGAACCTCCGTCTGCCCGCTTCATCCCCTCGCAGAAACACAAGAGCCTGCTCGAACGCCTGACCGCGTTCATCTTCCGCGAGCCGGAGAACCGGGAAGAACTCCTCGAGGCCCTGCACGACGCGCACGAGCGCAACCTGCTCGACGCCGACGCGATGTCGATGATCGAGGGCGTCCTGCAGGTGTCCGAACTGCGCGCGCGCGACCTGATGATCCCGCGCTCCCAGATGGACGTCATCGACATCGCCGAGTCGCCCGAGAAGTGGATCGACTACGTGATCGAGACGGCGCACTCGCGCTTCCCGGTGATCGAGGGCAGCCGGGACCATGTGATCGGCATCCTGCTCGCCAAGGACCTGCTGCGGTACTACCGCGAGGACAACTTCGACGTCCGCGGCACGCTGCGGCCGGCGGTCTTCATCCCGGAGAGCAAGCCGCTGAACGTGCTGCTGCGCGACTTCCGCGCGAATCACAACCACATTGCGATCGTGGTCGACGAGTACGGCGGCGTGTCCGGTCTCATCACGATCGAGGACGTGCTGGAGCAGATCGTCGGCGACATCGAGGACGAGTACGACTTCGACGAAGCCGACGACGCCATCATCGCCGAGGACGACGGCAAGTACCGGGTCAAGGCGTTGACCGAGGTGGCCCAGTTCAACGAGGCCTTCGCCACCCGGTTCCCGGACGACGAGTTCGACACCATCGGCGGCATCGTCACGGACCGCTTCGGCCGCGTGCCCAAGCGCGGTGAAGCCGTCGAGATCGACGGACTGCGCTTCGAAGTGCTGCGGGCCGATGCCCGCCAAGCCCACCTCTTCCTGGTGAACCGGGTGCCGAAGACCGTGATCAACGAGTTCTTCCAGGACGACGAGCACCGCCATCCGGCCTGAGGGTCCGCAGCCGAACGCTGCTAGCGTTCGACTTCAATGAGACGTTTCCTACCGTTTGCGGCGGCGCTCGCCGCGGGCGCCGCGCACGCGCTGTCGTTCGCGCCCTTCGACCTGCCGTGGTTGCAGTTGCTCGCGCTGGCCGTCCTGTTCGGGCTGACGGCGCGCGCCGGGGCCTGGCGCGGGGCCGCAGGGCTCGGTTTCGCTTTCGGCATCGGCTGGTTCGGCGTCGGCGTCTCGTGGGTCTACGTCAGCATGCACGTGTACGGGCTGATGCCTGCGCCGCTGGCCGCGGCCGCAACACTCGCGTTCTGTTCCTTCCTCGCGTTGTACCCGGCACTCGCGCTCGGCGTGTCGCAGCGCCTGGCTCCGGCCGCGTGGATCCGCCTGCCCCTGCTGTTGCCGGCTGCCTGGACCCTGAGCGAGTGGTTGCGCGGAACGCTGTTCACCGGCTTTCCGTGGCTGGCCTCGGGCTACGCGCACACCGACAGCGTCCTGGCGGGGTTCGCGCCGGTGGCCGGCGTGTATGGCGTGACGCTGGCGGCCGCGCTGCTCGCCGGCGCGCTCGCGCTGTTTGCGTTGCCGCGGCAGGTGCGCGGACGGGCCGGCTATGCGTGGATCGCCGGGGCGTTCGTGCTGTTGATCGGCGCTGGCGCGGCACTCAAGACCCAGTCCTGGACGCGACCGGCCGGAGCACCGATCTCGGTGCGCCTGGTGCAGGCCAACATCCCGCAGGACACCAAGTTCGGTCCCGAGGGACTGCAGCGCGCGTTCGACGCGCACTGGGCGCTGATGCAGGGACCGCGCGTCGATCTGGTCGCGCTGCCGGAGTCGGTGTTCCCGGTGCCGCTGCAGTTCGTTCCGCCGCAATTCCTCGAGGCGTTCGGCAACCACGCGCGCAGCGGCGACAGTGCCCTGGTGTTCGGCGTGTTCCTGGAACAGCCGGCGGGCGCGTACTTCAACAGCGCCGTCGGCATCGCCCCCGGCGACGTGCCGCCCGCGCACTACAGCAAGCGCCACCTGGTGCCGTTCGGCGAGTTCATTCCGCCGGGCTTCCGCTGGTTCGTCGACCTGATGCAGATGCCGATCGGTGACCAGCAGCGGGGCGCCGCCGTGCAGCCGCCGATGGAACTCGCCGGCCAGCGGATCGCCGTCAACATCTGCTACGAGGA
>JBFZCF010000108.1:0-13093 GCA_041308065.1 Burkholderiales bacterium | reverse complement strand
TCCGACTTCGGCTGGATCGCGAGTTCCAGCAGGCGTTCGCGAAACCGCAGCCGCCGGGCCTGTGCCCGTTCGGCCGGACCGAGATCCCGCGCCGTCAGAACCAGCCCGCGCAGGTTCGGATCGTCGAGCCGGTTGGCGAGCGCGCAGGAGATGCTGCGGCCGCTGCCCGTCAGCGCAGCCCGGGTGCGCAGCTGCAGGTGCGTCGATTGTCCGTGGCCAGCCGGCTCGTGCAGCAGGCGGTCCACCGCGCGGCGAAACTCGATGCGCGACGGCTGGTCGAGGATGAACTCGAACGGCGAGCCCATGACGTCCTTCTCCTGCTCGCCGGTGATCGCCTCGAGGGCGGCGCTGGCGTAGATCACGCGGCGATCCGGGTTCAGGACCACCGTGAGCTCGGTCTGGTGCTCGGCCAGGGCGCGCGCGCGCGCCGCGGCCGCCCGCACACCCCGAGCCGCGGCTCGCGTCACGTGCGTTTCAGTGATCACGATGGTCGCGAACTGGTCCTGCTCGAAGCGGAACAGGCGCATCGTGATCGACGCGACGAGCAGGCGGCCGCTGCGAAGCGGCAGCTTGGCCTCCACGCGGGCTCGGTCACTGGCCGCCGCGCGCAGCCACAGCCGGGTCCAGCGACGCGCAAAGGCCGTGTGCGTCGAATAGGCGAGCAGTTCAGCGAGGCTGCGGCCAACAGGCGGCTCGCCGGTCGCCAGCGCAGCCGCCTCCTGGTTCAACGCAAGGATCTGTCCGACCGCGTTGACGCAGAGGATCGGTACCGCGGCGTTCTCGAACGCCGCCTGGCGCAACGACCGCTCGACGGCGGCCTGACGCAGAGGAATTACTGTGGACGCCAAACACACCTCGGTGATGGAGGCTCGCTGCGGGAAACGCGGCCCCGCGTTCGAAAGCGATTCTGCCACGCGACCCGGCAGCGTGTAGCGCTCGTGCCGCGATCAAGGGGAGCAGGACCTGGCAGCCTCACCGCGGCCGTTCAGTCAGGCAACGCCGTGCCCGCTCCCCCGCCCAGGTGGCCGGCGACCCGCTCGGCCGTTGCGTGCCCGGCCTTCACGCAGTCACCGATCGATACGCCTCCTCGATAGTTCGCGCAGAAGTACAGGCCCGGGATCGATCTCTCCGCTTCCTCGACCTTGGCGATGCGCGGCAGGTGCCCCATCGTGTACTGGGGAATCGCGCGCGGCCAGCGGGTGACTTCGCTCCACATGGGATCGGCCCCCGCGCCCAGCAGCCGCGCAAGTTCCTCCTGAACGGCGCCCCGGATCTCGGCGTCACTGGCCGTTGCGAGATCGGGGTTGCGCCGGCCTCCGACGAACGTGGTGAGCACCGCGACTTCGGTCGGCGCGCGATTCTCGAACATGGTGCTCGAGAAGAGCGTGCCCAGCACCGCGGGCCGCTCCTTGGCGGGAGCGAGGAAGCCGAAACCGTCGAGCGGATGCAGGATCTCCCGCCGCCGGTACGCGCTGGCCACGACCGTCACTGGCGGGTACGGAATCTCCCGCAGCGCTTCCGCGGCGACCGGAGCCATCGCCTGGACGATTCCGGCGGCGGAGTGGGCCGGTGTCGCGACGACGACCGCCCTGGCATGCCGCTCGAAC
The DNA here is from genome assembly GCA_041308065.1 of Burkholderiales bacterium. Taxonomy (GTDB): domain Bacteria; phylum Pseudomonadota; class Gammaproteobacteria; order Burkholderiales; family Burkholderiaceae_F; genus JAOUJD01. Next base: position 11,486 of record JBFZCF010000108.1, on the reverse strand, counting down.
GCCATGCCGAAACGTTCGCCGGTGACGGTGAACCCGCCATCAGGACACCGATCCACGCGCGTCACCTTGACATCGCAATCGACCTGGCCGACGGCCCGCGCCAGCGCGTCCGTCAGCGTCTGCATGCCGTCCCGGAACGAGAAGCTCGATGCCGCGTTCTTCGCCTTGTCGGCGTTCTTCCTGCGCTGGCGCGCGCCGAGGATCGCCCCCTTGATGAGGCTGCCGTACTGCTGCTCAAGCGCATGCAGGCGAGGAAACGCGGCAGGCACCGACAGGGTTTCCGGATCGCCCGCGTAGATGCCGGCGACGAATGGCTCGATCGCGTAGTCGAGGAACTCCGGCCCCAGCCGTCGGCGCACGAACTGCGCGATCGACTCCTCGACATCCGGGCCTGCCTTGCCGATGAACGGTTCGGCAAAGAGCCGCAGCTTCGCTCCGAACGAGAAGAGCGGCGTCCGCAGGAACGCGCCCGGCGACATCGGCAGCGCAACGAGCCGGCCGTCACGCAGGACATAGCGCTTCGACGACGCCTTGCTGCCGTCGACTCGGTCGGCGCGGATTCCGAGGTCGTCGAGCATCGCGTTGATGAGGGGTGTCGTGTCCAGGCCGCTGTTCGGCCCCCGTTCAAAGAGCGCACCCGAGTGTCGTCCGGAGCCGATCACTCCACCCGGCCGGGAACCGATTTCGAATACCGCGACGCTGAGACCCGCGCGCTTTGCGCGGAATGCCGTCACGAGGCCCGATAGCCCGGCGCCGACGACGAGGACATCTATTGCCATAGCGGATTCCACCAGGGCCAAGGAGACCGAAGAATTGCATTCGCCCCGCACGCGAACTTGTGCGTAAGCAAACTCATCGCTGCGGCGGGTGGCAACGCCGCCTGCCGTTGCGGCGAAGCAAACCAGCCCGGCGCAATTCCAAGGGTAAACGCAGCACCGACCGTGGCGCTGCACCCGTTCGTGGCCGGGAGTATCGTCGTCTTCCCCTGCGCACCGCGACCAATGCCATGTTCAAGGCCATCTACCTCAGCAAGGACGACGACCACTTCCACGCCGATCTGCGCGAACTGGACGACGCGACGCTCGAAGCCAACACCCCGGGCGCCGACGTCACCGTCGCCATCGACTACTCGACCATCAACTACAAGGACGGCCTGGCGCTGACCAACAAGTCACCGGTCGTGCGCAAGTGGCCGATGGTGCCGGGGATCGACTGCGCGGGCACCGTCGCCGCGACTTCATCGCCGCGATGGGCCGTCGGCGACCGGGTCGTGATGAACGGCTGGGGCATTGGCGAGTCCGCCTGGGGCGGCCTCGCACAGCGCGGCCGCTACCGGGGCGACTGGCTGATCCGCGTCCCGGCGCCGCTGTCGACGCGCGACACCATGGCGATCGGAACGGCCGGTTACACCGCCATGCTCGCATGCATGGCGATCCGGGACGCCGGCGTGGCGGAGGGCGACGTCCTGGTGACGGGCGCCAGCGGCGGGGTCGGCTCCTTTGCGATCGCGATCCTCGCCCGGCGCGGCTACCGCGTCTTCGCGAGCACCGGCAAGCTGGAAGAGGCCGCGTACCTCAAGCAACTCGGCGCCGCGGAAGTGCTCGACCGGGCGGAGCTGTCGGCCGCCGGCAAGCCGCTCCAGAAGGAGCGCTGGGCCGCCGTGGTCGACTCGGTCGGCAGTCACACGCTCGCCAATGCGTGCGCGCAGACTCGTTACGGCGGGGCGGTGGCGGCGTGCGGCCTGGCGCAGGGAATGGACCTGCCGGTGACGGTCGCGCCGTTCATCCTGCGGGGCGTGCGCCTGCTCGGCATCGACTCGGTCATGTGCCCGGTCGACCGCAGGACGGCGGCATGGACGCACCTCGCCGAGGAAATCGACCGCACACACCTGGACGCGATCACGCACGAGATCCCGCTGGCCGGGGCGATCGAGGCGGGTCGGCAGATTCTCTCGGGCACGATCCGCGGACGGCTCGTTGTCGACGTCAATCGCTGATCCGGCGCGCCCCACCGTTTGTCGTACCCTTGCACGAAGCCGCGGACCGGTGACCACCCCGGGCCGGCGCGGCCCGCGGCTGACGTCCGTCTGCGGTTTCGGCAGAATCGGCGCTCCGCAAGGAATGCCGCCCACAGGAGAATGGAACAAATGAGTGCTCGCTTGATTCGCAGCATCGCCCTGATCGCCGTCGCCGGCTTCGTCGCCTCCGCGACGGCGCACGCCCAGGACCGCAAGAGTTGCGAACGGGACTACAAGCCGCAGGTCGGTCAGTCAGGCAAGGACGTGGTCTGGGTACCGACGCCCGATGAACTGGTCCAGCGGATGCTGGGCATGGCCAAGGTCACGCCACAGGACATCGTCTACGACCTCGGCGCGGGCGACGGCAAGATCGCGATCGCCGCCGGCAAGGCCGGCGCGACGGCCGTCGGCATCGAATACAACCCGGACATGGCCAAGCTGGCGCAGTGCTTCGTCCGGGCCGACGGCGTCGGCAACAAGGTCAAGATCATCCAGGGCGACATCTTCAAGGAGGACTTCAGCAAGGCCACCGTCGTCACGATGTACCTGCTGCCCGAGCTGAACCTGCGCCTGCGCCCGACGATCCTGAACATGAAGCCAGGCACGCGGGTGACGTCGCACCAGTTCACGATGGGCGACTGGGAGGCCGACGAGACGGCCGAGGTCGAGTACCGCACCGCTTACCTCTGGATCGTTCCGGCCAAGGTCGACGGCAACTGGACGCTGCGCGACCAGGCCGGCACCCAGTTCAGCGTCAACCTGAAGCAGGTGTTCCAGAAGGTCAGCGGCGAGGTCGTCGCGGGCGGCCCGCGGCAGCCCATCGTCGGCGCGGCGCTGCGCGGCGACGAGATCAAGTTCGCGTTCAACGACGACAAGGGAGTCACGCGGACGCTCTCCGGCACGGTGAAGGGCAACGAACTGACCGGCGTGCTGAAAGCCGCCGGCGGCGCGGAGACCAAGGTCACCGGCAGCCGCAAGTAGCCTCCCCCGAAGCAGTCCAGCCCCGCCCGAGCGGGGCTTTTTGTTGTCCAGGAGCCGGTCCATGAGCCCCGCCGAACCGAAGGATTCCCTCGAACCCGCACCGGCCGCGCCGCGCCCGGTGCTGTCCGTGTTCGACGCCGTGATGATCACGGTCGGCATCGTCATCGGAGCCGGCATCTTCAAGACGCCGTCGATGGTCGCCGGCGTCACCGGCGCGGTCGACTGGATGCTGATCGCATGGGTCCTGGGTGGCGTGCTGTCGCTGATCGGCGCGCTCTGCTACGCGGAGCTCGCGAGCAGTTTCCCCAGCGCGGGAGGCGACTACCACTTCCTGTCGCGCGCCTACGGCAAGGACCTCAGCTTCTTCTTCGCCTGGGCGCGCGTGGCAGTGATCACGACGGGCTCCATCGCGCTGCTCGCGTTCGTGTTCGGCGACTACATGAGTCGCGTGCTGTCGCTCGGCCCGAACTCGTCGGCGATCTATGCAGCGCTCACGGTGATCGTGCTGACAGCGATCAACCTGTTCGGGCTGCGCGAGTCGGCTCGCACGCAGAACATCCTGACCATCCTCGAGGTCTCGGGCCTGGTGCTCGTCGCGGTCGCCGGGCTCATAGCGGTCGCGCCGGCGGCCGCGCCGGTCGCGCCGGCCGCCGCCACCGCGTCGCCGAACGCCATCCCGCCGATGTTCGGCCTCGCGATGGTCTTCGTGCTGCTGACATACGGCGGCTGGAACGAGGCCGCGTACATCTCCGCCGAGGTCAAGGGCGGCCCGCGCGGGATCGTCCGCACGCTCGTGCTGTCGATCCTCGTCATCACGGCGATCTACGTCGCCTTCGTGCTCGCCGTTCTGAACGGGCTCGGCCTCGAGGGCATGAAGAACAGCAAGGCCGTCGGCGCCGATGTGATGCAGGCGGCCTTCGGCCCGTTCGGCGCGCAGTTGATCGGGGTGATCGTGGGCGTCGCCACCCTGACGTCGATCAACGCGACCATGATCGTCGGCGCGCGGACCAACTACGCGCTCGGGCGCGACTGGCCGCTGCTGGCATTCATCGGGCAGTGGCACGGCGCGCGGCACGTGCCCGTCGTCGCGTTCGTCGTCCAGGGGGCGATCGCGCTCGCGCTGATCGCGTTCGGCGCGCTTCAGAAGGACGGGTTCTCCGCGATGGTCGAGTTCACGGCCCCGGTGTTCTGGTTCTTCTTCCTGCTGACCGGCGTCGGCCTGTTCGTCCTGCGCTTCCGCGAGCCGCACGTCGCGCGGCCGTTCAAGGTCCCGCTCTACCCGATCCTGCCGCTCGTGTTCGTCATCACCTGCGGCTACCTCTTCTATTCGAGCGTTACGTACGCCCAGTCGCAGCAGGCCGTTCACATCACGTTCTGGGTGATGGGCTTCGGCGCCGTGGCCTGGGCCCTGATGCGCCTGCTCAAGCGGCGTTAGTCGTCCCCGTCCACCCGGTCGCCCGGAGCACTTCCGACAGGCCGGCAGCGGCGGTCGGGTGCACTATGCTGCAGCGGTTGACGACCGGGGATCGGATCGATGCAGTTGCTGCAGTCCATGATGCTGATGCCGCTGGCCGACTGGCTGGCGATCGGCTGGTTCCTCGCCGTCTGGGTCGGCTACGCCGTGTTCGCCCGGCGGCGCGCCGAGCGATCGGGTTCGCTGCTGGCGACCACCAACCACTACCGCCGGCTGTGGATGCTCCAGACCACCGGCCGCGAGAACCGGGTCGTCGACGGCGTGGTCGTGCAGAACCTGTCGACCAGTCCGTCGTTCTTCGCTTCGACCACGATCCTGATCATCGGCGGCCTGCTGGCGCTGCTGGGCACGAGCGAGAAGGCAACCGAGTTCGTGCGCGAGATCCCGTTCGCCGCGCGCACGACGGCGTTCGTGTTCGAGGCGAAGCTGATCGTCCTGCTGGCGGTCTTCGTCTACGCCTTCTTCCGCTTCACGTGGTCGATGCGCCAGTACACCTTTGGCGCGCTGCTGATCGCCTCGATGCCCGACGCCAAGGTCTTCGAGCGCGGCGAGGTTCAGCGGGAGCCGTACGCCGCACGCGCCGCCAAGGTCGTCGGCCTGGCGGCCGAGACCTTCAACGACGGCCTGCGCGCGTACTACCTGTCGTTCGCGGTCATGCTCTGGTTCGTCTCGCCCATCGCGTTCGCGCTCGGCGCAGCCGGCGTGGTGTACCTGCTGTACCAGCGCGAGTTCCACTCCGAGATCCTCGGCACGCTGAAAAGCTGAGTCAGTACGCGTGGTGCCCGTGCACCACGGCGTGGCCGCGTCCACGCGCGATCAGCCAGTAGTTCACCGGCCACGCGGCGAGGCCCGCCACGACCAGGGCGAAGGCGAGGCTGCCCCAGAACAGCAGCGTGTCCAGCCCCGCGTCCATCGCGCCCGGGCGAGCGCGACCGCGAGCACGATCGTCGTCACGTTGTCGAGCCCGAGCGCGGTGCCGATCACCATGCCGAGGACTTCGCCGATCGCACAGCCGGCCAGGCAGTGAAGTGTCGCGGCGAAGGCAACCCAGGCCGCTGTCGGCGCCGGCGAATGCGACTTGCGGCCTGCGGACCTCCCCTGCAGCGGTTCGCGGGACGGCGCGTGGTCATGCGGAGGAGGCTCGTGCCTCCAGTGTGCGGCGTGATCCATCTTCATCTCCGTTGAGGGTCAGGTCAGTGGCCGCACTGTCGCTGCGTACCCTGGTACGGAGTCAACAGGCCCTCGCTACACTCGCGCCACCCTCCAGGACCGCCATGTCGACTCACTACGCCATTCGCCCGGCCGATCCCGCCGCCCACCTGTTCCACGTCACCTGCCGCGTCGACCGGCCCGATCCCGCCGGCCAGCTGTTCATGCTGCCGGCGTGGATCCCCGGCAGCTACATGATTCGCGAGTTCGCGCGGAACATCGTCCGCATCACGGCCCTTGCGGGCGGACGCAAGCTCGATCTCGAGAAGCTCGACAAGCACACGTGGCGCGCCGCCCCGGCCCGGGGCCCGGTGGAGCTGGCGTACGAGGTGTACGCGTGGGATCTCTCGGTGCGGGCGGCGCACCTCGACGAGTCGCACGGGTTCTTCAACGGCACGTCCGTGTTCCTTCTGCCCATCGGGCTGGAGCACGAACCGTGCACCGTCGACATCCTGCCGCCGGCCGGCGACCGGTACGCCGACTGGAGGGTGGCAACCGGGCTCGCGCCAGCGCGCGGCACGCGCCGGCTGGGCTTCGGCACGTACCAGGCGACGAACTACGACGAGCTGATCGACTGCCCCGTCGAGATGGGGACGTTCGAACTGGGCCGCTTCGAGGTGCTCGGCGTGCCGCACGAGATCGCCGTCACGGGCCGCGTGCCGAGACTCGACATGGACCGCCTCACTGCCGACCTGGCGCGCGTTTGCGAGGCGCAGATCCGGCTGTTCGAGCCGCGCTCGAAGAAGGCGCCATTCGGCCGCTACACGTTCATGACCATGGCCGTCGGCGACGGCCGCGGCGGGCTGGAGCACCGCAACTCGACCGCGCTGCTGTGCAAGCGCGACAACCTGCCGTTCAAAGGCATGAACGACACCACCGAGGGCTACCGAAACTTCCTCGGGCTGGCGAGCCACGAGTACTTCCATTCGTGGAACGTCAAGCGCATCAAGCCGGCGGCCTTCGTGCCCTACGACCTGACGCAGGAGAACTACACGCGCCTGCTGTGGGCCTTCGAGGGCTTCACTTCGTACTACGACGACCTGATGCTCTGTCGCAGCGGCCTGCTGACGGAACAGCAGTACCTCGACTTGCTGTCGAAGACGTTCACGACCGTGCTGCAGCGCACGAGCCGACTGAAGCAGAGCATCGCCGACAGTTCGTTCGATGCCTGGATCAAGTACTACCGGCAGGACGAGAACGCGCCGAACAGCGTCGTCAGCTACTACCAGAAGGGATCCCTGGTCGGCCTCGCGCTCGACCTCACGTTGCGCGTGGAAACAAAGGGACGCATCTCGCTCGACGACGTGATGCGCGCGCTGTGGAAGCGCGCGCGCGGCAGCGGTGCGGACTACACGGGCGTCGAAGAGGGCGAATTCGCCGAGGTCGCCGAGCAGGTGAGCGGACTCGCACTGGAGCGCCGGCTGCGGGAGTGGACCGAGGGCACGCGCGATCCGGACTTCGCGGCGCTGCTGGCGCCCTTGGGCATCCAGTTCGCGGCACGGCCCGCGGTCGATGCGCCGCACTTCGCGCTGCTCGGCGCGACGACCGCGCCCTCGGGCACCGACTGCCGGCTCGTGCACGTGTTCGACGGTTCGCCGGCGCAGCGTGCCGGCCTGTCCGCGAACGACGTCCTGGTCGCGCTCGGTGGACTGCGCGTCACGCCCTCGAACCTCGACAGCCTGCTGACGCGCTATGCGGCCGGCGACGTCGTCGAGTGTCTCGCGTTCCGGCGCGACGAGCTGATGCGCTTCGAGGTGAAACTCGCCACGCGGCCGCCGCTGAAGTACACGCTTACGGCCGAGGAGAAGGCGCCGAAGGCGGCACAGCGACTGAGGGCGGCCTGGCTGGGCCAGCGCTAGCGACAGCCGGGCGCCGCTTCAGCACCACTCGATCTCCCCGCGGCCGTTCGCTTCGAGAAAGGCGTTGGCGCGCGAGAAGTGGCCGCAGCCGATGAACGGAACCGGAGGGCGGCGCGCCGACAGCGGCGACGGGTGATTCGCCTCCAGGACGAGATGAGGCGCTCCGATCACCGCGCGACGTGCCTGCGCCAGCGCGCCCCACAGCATGAAGACCTTGGGCTGCGCTTCCACGGCCAGGCGCCGCAGCAGGTCGGCGGTCAGCGTCTCCCAGCCACGGCCCGCGTGGGTGCCCGGGCAGCCGTCCTCGACGGTGAGCACGGCGTTCAGCAGCAGCACGCCCTGGCGGGCCCACCCTTCGAGCGATCCATGCGGCGGTGGCAGGCAGCCGAGATCGCGCTGCAGTTCCACGAAGATGTTGCGCAGGCTCGGCGGCGGCTTGACGCCGTGCGGGACCGAGAAGGCAAGCCCGTGTGCCTGCCCGGCCCCGTGGTACGGATCCTGGCCGAGGATCACGACGCGCACGCCATCGAACGGCGTCAGCGTGAGCGCGGCGAACGGCTGCGGCGGGTAGATCGGCGCGCCCGCGCTGCGTCGCTCATCGAGGAACCTAAGCAGGCGCCCGCCATCTTCGGAGGCGAGGAATGCCTCGACCGGATCGCACCAGCCAGGCGCCAGCGTCTCCGTATCGATCACGCGAACAGGCGCGCCAGCTCCGCACCGGGATCGGGCGCGCGCATGAAGGCTTCGCCGACGAGGAAGGCGTTCACGTCGGCGGCGCGCATCCGCGCGACGTCGGCGGGGGCCAGGATCCCGCTCTCGGTGACGACGATGCGATCACCCGGTATCTGCGGCAGCAGCGACAGCGTGGTCTCGAGCGTCGTTTCGAACGTGCGCAGGTTCCGGTTGTTGATCCCGACCAGCGGCGTCGACAGCCGCAGGGCTCGCTCGAGCTCGGCGGCGTCGTGCACTTCCACGAGCACCGCCATCCCGAGCTCCATCGCAAGCCCCTCGAACTCGCGCAGCTGCGCATCGTCGAGCGCGGCGGCGATCAGCAGGATCGCGTCCGCGCCCATCGCGCGCGCCTCGACCACCTGGTACGCATCGACGATGAAGTCCTTGCGCAGCGCGGGCAGCCCGCTCGCTTCGCGTGCCAGCGCGAGGTACTCGGGCGCGCCCTGGAAGTACTCGCGGTCGGTCAGCACTGACAGGCACGCGGCGCCGTTCGCCGCGTAGCTGCGCGCGATCGCGGCCGGGTCGAAATCGGCGCGCAGGACGCCCTTCGACGGGCTCGCCTTCTTCACCTCCGCGATGACGGCCGGCAGGCCGGCCGCCAGCCTGCGGCGCAGCGCGCCGAGGAAGTCGCGCAGGTCACTGCGTCGCTCCGCGTCGGCGCGCAGCGCGGCGAGCGGTCGGGCGGCGCGCGCCTGCTCGACTTCCGTGTACTTCGTCGCGAGGATGCGTTCGAGGATGTCGCTCATGGTCGGATGGGAACCAGACGGCGATGCGGATCGAAATCGGGGTCTGACCCCGATTTTCAGGCGGCGAGCTTCCGGGTGACCTCGACGAACTCGGCCAGCTTGCTCTTCGCAGCCCCGCTTGCGATGGCCGAGCGCGCGCGGGCGATGCCGTCGCCGATCGAGTCCGCGACGTTGGCCGCGTACAGCGCCACGCCGGCATTGAAGACGACGATCTCGCGTGGCGTGCCTTCCCGGTCGTCGAGCGCCTCCAGCATCATCGACTTCGACTCGAGGGCGTTGCCGACCCTGAGCCCGCGGTTGGAGACCATCGACAGGCCGAAGTCCTCCGGATGGATCTCGTACTCGCGCACCTCGCCGTTCCTCAACTCGCCGACCAGCGTCGCCGCGCCGAGCGAAGCCTCGTCCATGCCGTCCTTGCCGTGGACGACCAGCACGTGGTTCGAGCCTAGCTGCTTCAGCACGCGGACCTGGATGCCGACGAGGTCCGGGTGGAACACGCCCATCACCTGGTTCGGCGCGCCCGCCGGGTTGGTCAGCGGACCCAGGATGTTGAAGATCGTGCGAACGCCCAGTTCCTTGCGCACGGGCGCCGCGTGCTTCATCGCGGCGTGGTGCGACGGCGCGAACATGAAGCCGAGGCCGGTCGACTCGATGCACTGCGCGACCGCCTGCGGCGACAGCGCGATGCTGGCGCCGAGCGCCTCGAGCACGTCGGCGCTGCCCGAACCGGACGAAACGCTGCGGCCACCGTGCTTGGCGACGCGCGCGCCCGCCGCCGCGGCCACGAACATGGCCGCCGTCGAGATGTTGAACGTGCCCGCGCCGTCGCCCCCCGTGCCGCACAGGTCGACGAGGTTGGTCCGGTCGGCGAGTTCCACCTTGGTGGAGAACTCGCGCATGATCTGCGCCGCCGCCGCGATCTCGCCGATGGTCTCCTTCTTGACGCGCAGGCCCATCAGCAGCGCCGCGATCTGCACCTGCGTGAGATCGCCGCTCATCAGCCGGCGCCACAGCGACAGCATCTCGTCCTGGAAGATCTCGCGGTGCTCGATGCAGCGGACCAGGGCTTCGGAAGGTGTGATTGGCATGATGGAGGCTCAGCGCTTCTGCACAAGGAAGTTCTTCAGCATCGCGTGGCCGTGCTCGGTCGCGATGGATTCCGGATGGAACTGCACGCCCTCGACCGCCAGCGTCCGGTGGCGCAGTCCCATGATCTCGCCATCGTCCGTCCACGCGGTGATCTCGAGGCACTCGGGCAGCGACGATCGCTCGACGGCGAGCGAGTGGTAGCGCGCCGCCGTGAACGGGTTCGGCAGGCCCGAGAAGACGCCCGCCCCCGTGTGATGGATGGCGCCGGTCTTGCCGTGCATCAGCGCCTGGGCGCGGACCACGCGGCCCCCGAACGCCTGGCCGATCGCCTGGTGGCCCAGGCACACGCCGAGGATCGGCACCTTGCCCGAAAAACGCTCCAGCACCGGGACCGATACGCCGGCTTCGTTCGGTGAGCACGGCCCCGGCGAGATGCAGATCCGGTCCGGCGCCAGCGCCGCGATCTCGTCCAGCGTGATCTCGTCGTTGCGCGCCACGCGGACCTCTTCACCCAGCTCGCCGAAGTACTGCACGAGGTTGTAGGTGAAGCTGTCGTAGTTGTCGATCATCAGCAGCATCGCGCCCTCCTACTCGGCATCGAAGCCGTCTTCGACCTGCTCGGCGGCCCGCAGCACGGCGCGCGCCTTCACTTCGGTCTCCTTCCACTCGCTCTCGGGCACCGAGTCGGCGACGATGCCCGCTGCCGCCTGCGCGTAGAGCACATTGTCCTTGATGATCGCGGTGCGGATCACGATCGCGAGGTCCATGTCGCCCGCGAAGCTCAGGTAGCCCGCGGCGCCGCCGTAGATGCCGCGCTTGACCGGCTCGAGCTCGTCGATGATCTCCATCGCCCGCACCTTCGGCGCGCCCGACAGCGTGCCGGCGGGGAAGGTCGCGCGCAGCACGTCGAGGTTCGTCATGCCCGGCTTCAGCTCGCCTTCGACGTGGCTCACGAGGTGCTGGACGTGCGAGTACTTCTCGACCACGTACTGCTCGGTGACCTTGACCGTGCCGGTCTTCGCGATGCGCCCGATGTCGTTGCGCGCCAGGTCGATCAGCATCAGGTGCTCGGCGCGTTCCTTCGGGTCGGCGGCGAGTTCCACCGCAAGCGCCTCGTCCTGTTCCGGCGTCGCGCCGCGCGTGCGCGTGCCGGCGATCGGGCGGATCGCCACCATCCGCTTGCCCTGCCGGTCCTCGCTGCGCACCAGGATCTCAGGCGACGCGCCGACGACGTGGAAGCTGCCGAAGTTGTAGAAGTACATGTAGGGCGAAGGATTCAGCGTGCGCAGCGCCCGATAGAGGCTCAGCGGCGAGTCGGCGTACTGCTTGTGGATGCGCTGGCCGATCTGCACCTGCATCACGTCGCCGGCGGCGATGTA
>JBFZCF010000107.1:0-7415 GCA_041308065.1 Burkholderiales bacterium | reverse complement strand
TGTTCGGTGACGGCAACCGCGGCGTCGCCGCGGGAGCGCCGTACGATGCGATCGTCGCGGCGGCGGCGGGAGATGAACTGCCGCCGGCCTGGATCGAGCAGTTGAAGCCGGGCGGACGCATCGTCGCTCCGGTCGGCGCGCTGCACCAGCAGTTGATCGTCGCGATCAAGGATGCGAGTGGACGCGTGCAGAAGACAGGCAAGGAAGCCGTCCGTTTCGTGCCGTTGCGCGGCGGCGTTGGCTGAGGGTCACTGATGAAGATTGCGGGAAAGACATTCGCGGTGCTGCTGCTGATGGCCCTGGGCGCGTGCTCGTCGCAAAAGCCCGCGCCGGTCGTCGATCGTTCCGGCACGCCCAGCGCGGCGCGTGCCCCGGCCGTGGCGGAGAAGCCCGTCCCGGCATCGCGCGAAGCGAAGGACGGTGTCTACACCGTGCAGCGCGGCGACACGCTGTACAGCATCGCGATGGACTTTGGCGTCGACGTGCGCGAACTCGCGCGGTGGAACCAACTGCCGGATGCGAGCGTGCTCCGGATCGGTCAGTCGCTGCGCATCGCGCCGCCGGCGGAGGCGGCCGGCGCGACGGTGACGCCCATCACACCGGGCGGATCGACCGAAGTGCGTCCCCTGCCGGCGCCCGGCGGCCCCGTCGTGGCGACGCCGCTGCCGCCGAGCACGACGGCACCCGCACCCACCACGCAGGAATCCGCACCGGCTGCGAAACCGGACGCGGCCCCGACGTCGCAGTGGCTGTGGCCGAGCGCGGGCAAGGTGATCGACGGGTTCGATGCGCCCCGCAACAAGGGCATCGATATCGGCGGCGACGAAGGCGAACCGGTCCGGGCCGCCGCCGACGGTGAAGTCGTTCACGTCGGCAGCGCGCTGCGGGGGTACGGCAACCTGGTGATCCTTCGCCATGCGGGCGATTACGTCACCGCGTACGGCCACAACCGAAAGATCCTCGTTTCGCAGGGCCAGCAGGTCAAACGCGGCCAGCAGATCGCTGAACTGGGGCGAACCGACAGCGATCGTCCGAAGCTTCACTTTGAGATACGTCACCAGGGCAAGCCGCTCGATCCGGTCAAATACCTCCCACCACGTTGAGGTTTTCGACTGCATAGATGGCTCCCCACACCGAGCGCCCGCCAGGTGCGCCGGTCCAACCGCCCGCCGCTGAACCGGCGGCCGACAGCGACGACGCGAACTTCACGCCCGAAGCCGCGGATGCGGAGCGCGAGTTCGAGGCCGCGGCGGCGCAGTCGACGGATACCACCGCCGCGCTCGATTTCCCAGACACCGACAACGTCCAGCGCTACCTGACTGCCATCGGCGCGCACCGCCTGATGACGCCGGACGAGGAGCACGCGACGGCTGTGCGCGCGCGTGCCGGCGACTTCGGGGCACGCCAGGCGATGATCGAACGCAACCTGCGGCTCGTCGTGTCGATTGCCAAGCACTACGCCAACCGGGGCCTGGCGCTGCTCGACCTCATCGAGGAAGGCAACCTCGGCCTGATCCACGCGCTGGAGAAGTTCGATCCGGAACGCGGCTTCCGCTTCTCCACCTACGCCACCTGGTGGATCCGCCAGACCATCGAGCGTGCCGTGATCAACCAGGCCCGCACGATCCGCCTGCCGGTGCACGTCGTGCGCGAACTGCAGCACGTGATCCGCGCCAAGCGCCATCTCGAGATGGAACTCGAGGACGCGAGCCATGAAGTGCGGATGGAGGACATCGCGCATCTCACCGGCAAGAGCGTCGACGACGTCGAGGACATCCTGAGGTTCAGCGCCACCCCGGCGTCGCTCGACGCGCCGCTCGATGCGGATCCGGACAGCACGCTCGCCGACCTGCTGGTCGACGTTGGCGCCGAGGCGCCGGAAGCGAGCGCGGTCCGCCACGAACTCGAGGCGCGCGTGCACGAGTGGCTCAGCGGGCTGTCGGACAAGCAGAGGCTGGTCATCGAGCGGCGGTTCGGGCTTGACGAGCAGGAGCCGGCCACGCTCGACGCCCTTGCGGTCGAACTGTCCCTCACGCGCGAACGCGTGCGGCAGATCCAGCAGGATGCGCTGGCGCGGCTCAAGCGCACGCTGACGGCCGGTGGCATCGGCCGCGACGCGGTCCTCTGACGCTCCCCGGCACTGTTTCCGGGGCTCCCCGCGGGGGCTCAGTAGAATCGGCGCATGACGCCGGTGCTCGTCTTCGACATCGAAACCGTTCCCGACGTGGCCGGCCTGCGGCGCTTGCGCGCGGAATGGTCCGGGCTCGCCGACGCCGAGGTCGCGGAGCGTGCGTTCGCCGAGCGCCGCGAGAAGACGGGCAGCGACTTCCTGCCGCTGCATCTGCATCGCGTGGTCGCCATTTCGTGCGTGCTGCGCAGCGACGCCGGCTTTCGGGTCGGTTCCATCGGGTCGCTGACGGACACCGAAGGGTCCCTGATCCAGGCCTTCTTCGGAACGATCGAGCGCTACACCCCCCAATTGGTGAGCTGGAACGGCGGCGGCTTCGACCTGCCGGTGCTTCACTACCGCGGCCTGCTGGCGGGCGTGTCGGCGGCCCGCTACTGGGAACTGGGCGATGACGACCGCGAGTTCCGTTACAACAACTACATCGGCCGGTATCACACGCGGCACATGGACCTGATGGACCTGCTGGCGATGTACCAGCCGCGCGCCAGCGCGCCGCTGGACGATCTGTCGAAGCTCGCCGGATTCGCGGGCAAGCTCGGGATGGACGGCGCGCGCGTGTGGGACGCCTACCTCGCCGGGCAACTCGGGCAGATCCGCGACTACTGCGAGACCGACGTCGTCAACACCTACCTGCTGTTCAACCGGTTCCAGAAGATGCGTGGCGTGCTGACTTCGGAGCAGCATCGCGCGGAAGAGGCGCTGGTGCGCGAGACGCTCGCCCACCTGCCGGCACCGCACTGGAAGGCCTACCTCGCAGCGTGGCCCGCGGCCTAGGTCCCAGGGAAGGCGACACATTCTCCGCTCTGGTCGAGTCGCTCGACCAGGAGGGGCGCGGCGTCGCGCACCGCGAAGGCAAGGCGGTCTTCATCGAAGGCGCCTTGCCCGGCGAACGCGTGGTCTACGAGCGGCGCAAGAACAAGCCGAGCTACGAGACCGGACGCGTGGTGCGGATCGACCGCGCCTCGGCGCTCCGGGTCGCGCCGCGCTGTCCGCACGCCGGCCTGCACGAGGGCGCGTGCGGCGGCTGCTCGATGCAGCACGTGTCGGCACAGGCGCAGGTGGCGATCAAGCAGCGCGTGCTCGAGGACACGCTGTGGCACATCGGGCGCGTGCGGCCGGAGCGCATGCTGCGGCCGGTGGCGGGGCCGGCCTGGCGCTATCGCTTCCGCGCGCGCTTCTCGGTCCGCTACGTCCAGAAGAAGGGCGGCGTACTGGTCGGCTTCCACGAGCGCGCGAGCAGCTATGTGGCCGACATGCGCCAGTGCGAAGTCGTGCCCGAACACGTCAGCGCGCTGCTGGTGCCGCTGCGCGAACTGGTCGGCAGCCTGACGCTGCGCGAGCGCCTGCCGCAGATCGAACTCGCCGTGGCCGAGGGCGCGGCAGCGCCGCACACGGTGCTCGTGTTCCGCGTGCTCGCCGACCCGACGCCCGAGGACCGGTCCCGCCTGCGCGACTTCGGGGCGCGTCATGGCGTCGACGTCTGGCTGCAGTCGAAGGGGCCGGACACGGCGGCCCCGATGGATCCGGACCGTCGACCTCACCTGGACCTGGCGTTGCCCGAGTTCGGCGTGCGGATCCCGTTCGGCCCGACCGACTTCACCCAGGTGAACCACCGCATCAACGAGGTCCTCGTCGGCCGCGCGGTCCGGTTGCTCGATCCGCAGCCCGACGAGACGGTGGCCGACTTCTTCTGCGGGCTCGGCAACTTCACGCTGCCGCTCGCCACGAGGGCGCGCCTGGTGGTGGGCATCGAAGGCAGCGAGGCGCTGGTGCGACGGGCACGCGCGGCGGCCGAACTCAACGGCCTGGCGCCGCGCACCCGGTTCAGTGCGGCGAACCTCTTCGAGTGGACCGGTGAGGCCTGGCAACGGTTGATCGTCGCGCACGGACCGGTCGCGCGGGTGCTGATCGATCCGCCGCGCGAAGGCGCGCTCGAGCTGGCGCGCTCGCTCGCGTCGACCAGCGATCGACCGCGGCGGATCGTCTACGTCTCGTGCAATCCCGCGACGCTCGCGCGCGACTGCGCGGTCCTCGTGCACGAAGGGGCGTGGACGGTCCGGGCCGCGGGCGTGGTGAACATGTTCCCGCACACCTCGCACGTCGAGTCGATCGCCGTCCTCGAACCGGCGCCCTGACCGGGTCGAACGGGCCGCGGTCGCGCGGCGCGCTCTTGCGCCTGGTGGCGTTCAAAGTGAACGCCGGCCATGTTAAAATTTCGGGCTCACTTCGGCGGTGCAAGTGCTTCATTTGTCGAAGATTTTTCGTTCGGCACGCGCGCCTTGGCCGCTTCGGCGGCCGTCGTCGGCCGGTAACTCGTCCAGAAAACAAAGCAAAGGTTGAAATCATGGCGGTGGAAAGAACCCTGTCGATCATCAAGCCCGACGCAGTCGCGAAAAACGTCATCGGGAAGATCTATTCGCGCTTCGAGACCAACGGCCTGAAGGTCATTGCAGCGCGGATGATGTGGCTGTCGCGCACCGAAGCGGAGGGCTTCTACGCCGTGCACCGCGCGCGTCCCTTCTTCAAGGATCTGGTCGAGTTCATGGTGTCGGGGCCGATCATGGTCCAGGTGCTCGAAGGCGAAGGCGCCATTGCCAAGAACCGTGATCTGATGGGCGCGACCGATCCGAAGAAGGCGGCCGAAGGCACGATCCGCGCCGACTTCGCCGCGAGCATCGATGCGAACGCCGTGCACGGCTCGGATGGCCCCGAGACGGCGGCCGTCGAGATCGCGTACTTCTTCCCGCAGCTCAACGTCTACTCCCGCTGAGGGCGAGTCGCGCCGGTGTCCCGCGTCAACCTGCTCGGACTGGACCTCGCCGCGCTGACGGCCTACACCGAGTCGCTCGGTGAGAAGCCGTTTCGCGCGCGCCAGCTCGCGCGCTGGATTCACCAGCATGGCGCGGGCGAGTTCGACGCGATGACCGAGCTCGCGAAGTCGTTCCGTTCGAAGCTCGCCGAACACGCCGAGATCGTCGCGCCCGGCGTGCTGCGTGACTCGACCTCGTCGGACGGCACCCGCAAGTGGCTGCTCGACGTCGGCGCCGGCAATGCGATCGAGACCGTGTTCATTCCGGAAGACGATCGCGGCACGCTGTGCATCTCGACCCAGGCCGGTTGCGCCGTGAACTGCCTGTTCTGCTCCACCGGACGGCAGGGCTTCAATCGCAACCTGACCACGGCGGAGATCGTCGGGCAGCTCTGGTGGGCCGAGCACGCGCTGCGCCGCACGGCTGGGCTGGCCGCCGACGGTGAGCGCGTGATCAGCAACGTCGTCCTGATGGGCATGGGCGAGCCGCTGCAGAACTACGATGCCGTCGTGCCGGCGCTGCGCCTGATGCTGGACGATCATGCCTACGGCCTGTCGCGCCGGCGCGTGACGCTGTCGACCTCCGGCATGGTGCCGCAGATCGACCGGCTGGCCGACGACTGCGCCGTCGCCCTGGCGGTGTCGCTGCACGCCTCGAACGACGCGTTGCGCGACCGCCTGGTACCGCTCAATCGCAAATACCCGCTGCGCGAACTGCTGGCCGCCTGCCGGCGATACCTGCGTTCGGCGCCACGCGACTTCATCACGTTCGAGTACGTGATGCTGGAGGGCGTCAACGACACCGACGCGCATGCGGACGAACTGGTCGAGCTGGTGCGCGACGTGCCGTGCAAGTTCAACCTGATCCCGTTCAATCCGTTTCCGGACGCGGGGCTCGGCCGTTCGCCGCCGGAGCGGATCCGGGCCTTTGCGCAGCGGCTCATCGATGCCGGCATCGTGACCACCACGCGCAAGACGCGCGGCGACGACATCGACGCGGCCTGCGGGCAACTGGCCGGCGAAGTGCAGGACCGCACGCGGGTCAGCGAGCGCAACCGGGGACGCGTGGTGCCGATCGTTTCGGCGACCCACTGAGGAGAGCAGATGACACTGGCGCGATTGGCGGGGGCCTTGCTGGCGAGTGTGCTGGCGGCATGCACGACGACGACGGTCACCACGAGCAGTGGTGAAGTGGTGGCCAAGGGGCCGGAACGGGTCTTGGCGACCGCGAACACGGCGGACGCCCGCACGCGCGCCCGCGCCCGCGCCGATCTGGCCGCGGGGTATTACCGCACGGGGCAATTGGCCGTGGCACTCGACGAGGCGCGCCGCGCCGTGGCCATCGATCCCGGCTTCGCCGACGCCTACGGGCTGCTCGGCCTGATCTACATGGACATGAACGAGCGGGCGGACGCGGAAGCGAGTTTCCAGAAGGCCCTGAAGCTCGATCCGGCGGGTTCCGAACTCGCCAACAACTATGGCTGGTTCCTGTGCCAGACCGGACGCGAGCGTGAGTCGCTCCAGTACTTCGACCGCGCTTTGCGCGACCCGCTGTACACGACACCGGCGCGGGCCGCGCAGAACGCCGGCTCGTGCCTGATCAAGCTGAAGGACCACGCCGGTGCCGAGCGCTATCTGCGTCGCTCGTTCGAGCTGGACGCGACGAGCCCGGTGACGAAGTACCTGCTGGCGCGCACGTATCTGGTGACCGGCCAGGTCGACCGCGCCACCTTCTACTACAACCTGCTGGCCCGTTCCGTCGAGTCCACGCCCGAGACGCTCTGGCTCGGTTTGCGCATCGCCCGCGCCAACGGGGACCTGCGCACCGAGAGCCAGCTGGCCAACGAGTTGCGGGAGCGTTTCCCGCGTTCGCCCGAGGTGGCGGCGCTCGCACGGGGTGACTTCAATGACTGACGACGAAGTGCGCGCGGACGCCGCGCCGGCGGCCAGCGGCGAGCCCGCGTCCTTCGGCGCCCGGCTGGCGGCGGCGCGCGAGAGGGAGCGGCTCAGCGTCGGCGACATGGCCGCCCGGCTGCGCCTGCACGTGAACCAGGTGCGCGCGATCGAAGGCGAGAACCTCGCGCTATTGCCCGAGCCGGCCTACGTGCGCGGCTTCGTGCGCAGCTATGCGCGCTCGCTGGGACTGGATCCCGCGCCGCTCATCGACGACCTGAACGCCAAGCTCGCGCCTGCGACTGACTCGGTCGTGGACGGCATTGCGCGAGCGCGCGACTACTCGCCCGTGCGGGCCGCTGCGCACGAGCGGGCATCGCGCTCGCTGGTGCTCGGCCTGTCGCTCGTGGGCCTGGTTGCACTCGGGGCGCTGGGTTGGTACGCGACGCGCCAGCCTCGGCCAGAGGCTGTGCCGGCGCCAGCGCCCGCCGCCGCGCCGGCGTCGACCGCCGCCCCGGCTGCGCC
>JBFZCF010000106.1:0-7422 GCA_041308065.1 Burkholderiales bacterium | reverse complement strand
CACCGAGGAACTCACCGGCACCGAGAACAAGATCTCGTTCGCGCGCCAGAGCTTCAACGACGCGGTCATGAGCTACAACACGTCCGCGCAGCAGTTCCCGACGAACGTCATCGCGAGCGCCTTCTCGTTCGCCCCCGCCGAACTGCTCAAGTCCACCGAGAGCGACGAAGAGCGTCGCCCGGTGAAAGTGCAGTTCTGACGAAGGGGCGAAGGGCGGTGGCGGGCGCCCGGTGCGCCCGCGCGCCCTGACAGACGCATCCCGTGGACTTCTTCGAGCACCAGGAAGTCGCGCGCCGCACGAGCCGGCGGCTGATCGTGCTGTTCGTGCTCGCCGTCCTGTGCGTCGTGGTCGCGGTGAACGTCGTCGGCGCCGGCGTCTACTTCACGGCCTTCCTGCCGGCCGGTCTTCCGTGGGGGGCCGCGGCCCTTCCGAACGGCTTCTTCCTGACCAACACGCTCGTGGTGCTCGGCCTGATCGCCGGCGGCACGGCGGTGGAGATGAGCGCGCTCGCGTCCGGGGGCGAGGCCGTCGCGCGGATGGTCGGTGCCCGGCCCGTCGATCCGTCGACGCGTGACCTGCTCGACCGCCGCCTGCTGAACGTCGTCGAGGAGATGGCGATCGCGTCCGGCGTCGCGGTGCCGCGCGTGTTCGTGATGGACGACGAGAACTCGATCAACGCGTTCGCGGCGGGCCACTCGATCAACGATGCCGTGATCGCCGTGACGCGCGGCACCCTGACGCGGCTGACGCGCGACGAGCTGCAGGGCGTCATCGGGCACGAGTTCTCCCACGTGCTGAACGGCGACATGCGGCTCAACATGCGGCTCATCGGCGTGCTGTTCGGGCTCACGATGGTCGCGATGGCCGGTCGCTTCCTGCTCCAGGTGGCCGGGCGCGGCCGCGGCGGCAGTGACCGCGGCGGCGGCATCGCGGTGGTTGCCCTGGCCGGGGTCGTGCTGTGGGTGCTCGGTTACATCGGCGTGTTCTTCGGACGGCTGATCAAGGCCGCCGTTTCGCGCCAGCGCGAATTTCTCGCCGACGCCAGCGCGGTCCAGTTCACGCGCAACCCCGACGGCATCGGCGGCGCGCTGCGCAAGATCGGCGGCCTCGGCGCCGCCGAGGGACTGGGCACGCGCATCGATCATCCGCAGGCGGAGTCGCTGTCGCACCTGTTCCTCGGGGCGGCGCGTCCCGCGTTCGTCAGCGGACTCTTCGCCACGCATCCGCCGATCAAGGAGCGTGTCCGCCGGATCTACGGGCGCGCGCGGGAGTTCCTGCCTGCGCCGGAAGACCGTGTCGCGCTCGCGCTCGACGGCCGCTCTGAAGCCGAGGAGGAGCGTCCGCCGATTCCGTTCTTCTCCATGGCGACCGCGACCGGCGCGGCCGAGCCCGCATCCGCTTCGTTTCCCGATGCGTTGTCGCCGGTGGCCGGCCTCGTCACTGCATCCGCCGCGGCGGCAGCACAGATCACCGACGCCGTGGGCAAGGTCGGCCTGCCGCGCTCACGCGACTTCGCGCTCGACGACGCGCAGGGCGCGACGCTCGCTGCCCTGCGCGCCGCCGCCGAGGATGGCTCGCGCTCGCAGTTGCTGGCGCTGGCGCTGCTGGTCGACCTCGACGTCGACCTGCGCACGCAGCAGCGCAGGGTGATCGCGGAGGCGTACGGCAGCGAGGCGCTGCCGATCGTCGACGACTACCACGGCCGCATCCAGCAGTTGCCTCCTGGTGCTCGCCAGCCGCTGGCCGACACGGCCATGCCGGCCTTGCGCAAGCTTCCGCAGGACGCGCGGCGGCGGCTGCTCAAGGTCGCGCACATGCTGATCGTCGCCGACGGTCGCCTGTCGGTGCCGGAGTTCCTGCTGTTCACGATCCTGAAGCGCCGGCTGGGCCCCGATGCGGGTCGGGCCGTTCCGATCAGCTATCGCGCGGTTCGCGAGTTGCCTGGGGAGGCCGGCCTCGTGCTCTCGCTGGCCGCGGCCGTGCGCCTGCCCGAGCGCGCGGAGCACGCGTTCAACGCGGGCGCGCTGCTGCTGCCTGGCGTCGACACGCCGTTCACGCCTGGCGACTCGATTCGGCTCGATGCGGTCTCGGAAGCACTCGACCGGCTGAACCAGCTCGCGCCGCTCGCGAAGCCGCAGCTGATCAAGGCGGTGACGGCGACGGCGTTTGCGGACGACGCGACCAACTGGGGTGCTGCGAGCACGCTGCGGATGATCTGCGCGGCGCTCGATGCGCCGCTGCCGCCCCGGCTGCTCGCCGCGGAAGCCGGCTGAGACGGCGGGCCGGCGGCGCTGCCGGAGGGGCGCGGGCCCGCTGCGACCGACACTCGCCGGCACCGGGCGTCGCGACGGGATTGGCGCCCTCTTGCTAGCCGACGCCCGCCGCGTGCGCCTGCTGGTCGGCGTGATAGCTGGACCGCACCATCGCGCCGCACGCGGCGTGGGAGAAGCCCATCGCGGCCGCTTCGGCCTCGAACATGCGGAACGCGTCCGGGTGCACGTAGCGGCGGACCGGCAGGTGGTGATTGGTCGGTGCCAGGTACTGGCCGACCGTGAGCATGTCGACTTCGTGCGCGCGCAGGTCGCGCATCACCTGCAGGATCTCGTCGTCGGTTTCGCCCAGCCCCACCATCAGGCCGCTCTTGGTCGGCACGCCCGGCACCCGCCGCTTGAATTCCTTCAGCAGCGCCAGCGAGTGGTGGTAGTCCGAACCCGGGCGCGACTCGCGGTACAGCCGCGGCACTGTCTCCAGGTTGTGGTTCATCACGTCCGGCGGCGCCGTCACGAGGATCTCGAGCGCGCGATCGAGGCGGCCGCGGAAGTCCGGTACCAGCACCTCGATGCGGGTCGACGGCGACGCGGCGCGGGTCGCTCGGATACAGTCGACGAAGTGCTTCGCGCCGCCGTCCTTCAGGTCGTCGCGGTCGACCGAGGTGATGACGACGTAGTTGAGCTTCAGCGCCGCGATCGTCTTCGCCAGGTTGGCGGGCTCGTCGGCGTCGAGCGGGTCCGGGCGGCCGTGGCCGACGTCGCAGAACGGACAACGGCGCGTGCACTTGTCGCCCATGATCATGAACGTCGCCGTGCCCTTGCCGAAGCACTCGCCGATGTTCGGGCAGGTCGCTTCCTCGCACACCGTGTGCAGCTTGTGCTCGCGCAGGATCGACTTGATCTCGTAGAAGCGCGTGGCCGGCGACCCCGCCTTGACGCGGATCCACTCGGGCTTCTTCAGCGCCTGGCCCGCCGGGACGGGCTTGATGTCGAACTTCCTGAAGACCTTGCCGGTCTTCGCCTCGCCCTTCAGCTTGGGCGACGGCGCGTCGGGTCCCGGCGGCGGGAGGGGCGTGCTGCTCATGGGAGGATGGTCGCGACGGGTGGAATCCGCGCCGCGCTGGGGGAACGGGCGGATTTTAGCGGACGCCCGGCAACAGGCCGGGAAGCAGGGCGCCGATCGTGAAGCACGCGCCGAAGACGAGTTCGAGCTTGAAGGTCCGGAACAGCATCTCGTTGTAGGGCAGGCCGGGCGGCGTGCGGGGCAGGTCGCGCGCGAGCCCGAGCGCCGCAGGCAGCGTGACCAGCACGGCCAGCAGGCCGATCAGCCGATCGTCGGTGAGCGCGAGCGCGACGGTGAGCACGTACGGCAGCAGCAGCGCGGCCTGGAAGGCCCGCTCCGAGGCCGCCTTGCCGAGCGCGACCACCAGCGTGCGGCGGCCGACTTCGGCGTCGTGCGCGCAGTCGCGGATGTTGTTCACCGCGAGCGCGGCGGCCGCGATCGCGCCGATCGCGCATCCGGCCAGCCACGCGCTCGGCGACAGCGTGCCGGTCTGGATGTAGTAGCTGCCGACCGCCGCGATCAGGCCGAAGAACACGAAAACCGTCAGTTCGCCGAACGGCGTGTAGGCAATCGGGCGGGGTCCGCCCATGTACGCCCAGGCGGCGACGATCGATGCCACGCCCATCAGCAGCACCGGCCAGCCGCCGTGCATGACGATCGGCAGGCCGACCAGCATCGTGGCGATCACGACCGCGACGAGCGCCCGATGCACCGCGGCGATCGTGAGCCAGCCGCGTGCGGTGGCGCGTGGCAAGCCGATCCGGCTGGCCGTCTCCGCGCCACGCTTGGTGTAGCCGACGTCGTTCTGCAGGTTGGTCAGGACCTGAAGCAGGATCGACGCCACCAGGGCGAGGAAGGCGATCAGCGGGTTCACCTGGCCGGTCTCGGCGACGGCGAGGGAAGTGCCGACGAACACCGGAACCACGGCGATCCACAGTGTCTTCGGCCGCAAGGCCACCAGCCAGGCGCTCAAGGAGCCAGGCTCGATCGCGACTTGGGAATCGAGGGTGCTGTTCACGACAGATGTGTCCGGAGGCGCTCTGCGAGAGCGGAGGCAGCGTCGGTCCACTCGACGCGGATGTCAAGTGTCGCGAGGTCGACGGCCGCCAGGTTTGCGTAGCCACAAGGGTTGATCAGCGAGAACGGGGCGAGGTCCATCCCGACGTTGAGCGCCAGCCCGTGGTAGCAGCGGCCATGGGTGACCTTGATGCCCAGCGCGGCGATCTTCGCGAGCCCCGCGAACTCGCCCGACGCCCGGCTCGCCGCATACGGGACATAGACGCCCGGCGCGCCCTTCACGCGGCGTGCGTCGACGCCGAACCGTTCGAGTGTCTGGATCGCCGCCTGCTCGATGCGAAACACCAGTTCCTTGACGAAGATGCCGAGGCGCCGCAGGTCGAGCAGCGGATACGCGACGACCTGGCCCGGCCCGTGGTACGTGATCTGGCCGCCGCGATCGGTGGCAATCACGGGAATGTCGGTCGGCGCGAGCAGGTGCTCGCGGCGCCCGGCCTGGCCGAGCGTGAACACGGGCGGGTGCTCCACCAGCCAGAGCTCGTCCTCGGTGTCCGGCGTGCGCTGCTGCGTGAACGCGCGCATCGCGTCCCAGGTCGGGACGTATTCCGCGCGCGCCAGCATGCGGACGATCATCGCCGTTACAGCACGATCTTGACGAGCGGATGGCTCGTCAGCGCGCGATAGAGGTCGTCGAGCTGCGCCCGCGAGGTCGCGTTGATGGTCGCCGTCACCGAGAGGTAATTGCCGTCCTTCGAGGTCCGCATCTCGAGCGTGGATGCATCGAAGTCGGGAGCGTGGGCGCGGACGACGTCGACGATCCCTTGCGCAAACCCCTCGACACGCCGACCCATGATCTTGATGGGGAACTCGGTCGGGAACTGCAGGCCCGGCGGCGGAAGCGGGGTGTCGTCCGTCATGTTGCGCGAGTGCGGCCGTCGCGCTCGGCCTTCCATGCCAGCGCGTCTTCGCGCTTGGCCTGCTGCATCCACGCCTGCACCTGCTGGTAGACAGGACCTGGCCGGCCGTTTCCGACAGGCTTGCCGTCGAGGCGGGTGATTGCAAGGACCTCGCGGCCCGAGGAACTCAGCCACACCTCGTCGGCGGAGCGCAGTTCGGCCTCCGCGACCGGCCTGCGCTCCGTCTTCAGCCCGTGCGCCCGGGCGATGTCGAACACGGCGTCGTAGGTGATGCCGGGCAGGATCTGCACCGTCTTCAGCGGCGCGATCACGACGCCGTCCTTCACGAGCATCGTGTTCGTGCTCGACCCCTCCGTCAGGAAGCCGTCGCGCAGCATCACGGTCTCGGACGCCCCGTGGTCCATCGCGTACTGTTTCATCAGCACGTTGCCGAGCAGGGAGATGCTCTTGATGTCGCAGTGCAGCCAGCGTTCGTCGGCGTGCGTCACCGCGGACACGCCGTTCTCGATCTGCTCGGCGGGGATCTGCGGCCACGGCGTGCTGTTCATGAACACCGTCGGCGTCACGCCCGTCGGGAACGGATGGTCGCGCTTGGCCACGCCGCGCGTCACCTGCACGTAGATCAACTGGCGCGGCCAGGGATGGCGATCGATCAGCTCCGCCGTCAGGTCGAGCCACTGCTCGAGCGAAAACGGATTCGAGATGCGCACCGCGTCGAGGCTGCGCTGCAGCCGCGCGTAGTGCGGCCGGGCGTGGAAGGGCGCGCGGATGCCGTCGACCGTGTCGACCGGGATCACCTCGTAGACGCCGTCGCCGAAGATGAAGCCGCGGTCCAGCACCGAAATGCTGGCGTCGGCGAGCGGCATCCACTTGCCGTTCAGGTAACACGTTCCCTGGTGCCAATCCATCAGTTGCGCCTCCTCCACCACAGTCGCACGGCATCGTACGCGCGCCCGAGGAGGCCGGCTTCGCCGACGCTCTCGAGGACGACCACAGGCACGGTGGCGACGCTGGCGCCGCCCGCGGTGACCTTCAGCCGTCCAACGACCGCGCCCCGGTCGAGCGGCGCAACGAGCGGATCGTCGCGCTCGAGCGCCGACTGGAATCCGGCCTTGCCCAGCGTGCGCAGGGAGTCGGTCGGAACGGTCACGTAGACGTCGCGCCCGATGCCGATCGGCACTTCGCCGGCGTCTCCCTTCCAGACCTCGGCGCGCGCCAGGACGTCGCCTTGCCTGTAGAGCCGGACGGTATCAAACGCGGCAAAGCCGAAATTGAGCAGCCGCAGCGCTTCCTGGGCCCGCACCGAGTCGCTGGCGGCACCGAGCACGACGGCGACCAGGCGGCGGCCGAACGCGCGGTCGCCGGTGCCCTGCGCGCGAGCGGCCGTCGCTATCACGGACCAGCCGGCGCCTTCCGTCTGTCCGGTCTTCAGGCCGTCGACGCTGCCGTCGCTCCACAGCAGCCGGTTGCGGTTCGACTGGGTGATGCTGTTGTAGGCGAACTCCCGCTGCCCGAAGAGCTGCGCGTACTGCGGGAAGTCGGAGAGCAGCCGCTGCGCGAGCCGCGCGAGGTCTTCCGCCGTTGAGTACTGCTGCGGATCGGGCAGGCCGGTGGGGTTGGCGAAGCGGGTGTTGGTCATGCCGAGCCGGCGCGCCTCCGCGTTCATGCGTTCGACGAAAGCCGCCGAGCTGCCGGCCGTGTGTTCGGCCAGCGCGACGGCGGCATCGTTTCCGGAGACGACGATCAGGCCCCGCAGCAGCTCGTCGACCGTGACCGGGCGACCCGGCTCGATGTACATCCGCGAGCCGGCCCGTCCCGGAGCCGCCACCGCCGCCGCGCTCACCTGCACGACGGCGTCGAGCCGGGTCCGCTTCTCCCCGATCGCCGTGAAGACGACATAGGCCGTCATCACCTTGGCCAGCGAGGCGGGTTCCATGCGCTGGGTCGCGGCGGACGACGTGATCGTCACGCCGCTCATGGCGTCGACCAGGGTCCAGGCACGCGCGGCCAGCACCGGGCCGGACTGCGCCGACGCGCCGCCGGCGATCAGCAGAAGGAGGATGAGGGCGAGGAAGGCGCGCGCGAGCGCGTACTGGGGAGGCGGCACGTGACCGGAGGGTGAGGCAGGAAGCGCCCGATTCTATCGTCCCGGGG
>JBFZCF010000105.1:0-7484 GCA_041308065.1 Burkholderiales bacterium | reverse complement strand
CGAGCGCGCGTCGCTTCATGTCGCCCCGTGCGTCGGCGGACTGCGCTGCCTTGCCGCTCATGCCGACGCGCCGGTGCGCTGCGTGTTCCAGCGCACCGAGGTGCGCGCCGGCCGGCGGAACAGCCAGTGCAGCGAGAGCACGGTGCCGAGCGACAGGAACATCCAGTAGACGATGGGGTACCAGACGGCGTACGGCAGCATGCGCACGATCGAGCGGTCGTAGCGGCGGTCGATCAATGTGCCGATGGTCAACTGCACCAGGCACAGCGTGGCGATCGTCATGCCCCAGAAGTTCGGGATCGGCGACGCGCCGACCGGGGGCAGACCCGCCGCCCACGAGATCGTCCAGATCGTCGTGAGCGCCACGAAGCACACCGCCCACAGGGTCGACAGCGAGGACTCGACGAACACCGGCCACATCCGGCGGTACTTCCAGTGCGCCATGACGTCGCGGTGCTTGTGCAGGACCTGGTTGAGGCCGCGCGCCCAGCGCAGGCGCTGCTTCCACAGCCCGCGGTAGCTCACCGGCACGGTCATCCAGCACACGGCGCGCGGCTCGTAGCGCACGTCGTAGAACTTCTTCTGCAGCTTCCAGGTGAGCTCGATGTCCTCGGTCGGCATCTCGGGGCTGAAGCCGCCGACATCGAACAGCGCGCTGCGACGGAAAGCGGCGACCACGCCCGACACGGTGACGATCCGGCCCCAGATCCGCTGCGAGCGGCGCAGCAGGCTGATGATCGACGAGAACTCGATCGACTGCAGGCGCGCGAGGAAGGTGTCGGTGTTGCGCACGCGCGGGTTGCCCGTGACCGCGGCGACCCGCGGCGACGCGAAGTGGGGCACCATCCAGCGCAGCAGGTCGGGCGCCGGCTCGGCGTCGGCATCGAGGATCAGCACGACCTCGCCACGCGCCAGCGGCAGCGCGTCGTTCAGCGCCATCGCCTTGCCTTCGTTGACCACCTTGCGCACGATCCGCAGCCGAGGGTTGCCGGCCAGCCGGCCCAGCGCGCCCGCCGTGTCGTCGGTCGAGCCGTCGTCGATGACGATGACCTCGAAGTCCGGGTAGTCCAGCGAGAGCATGGCCCGCACCGAACGCACGATCACCGCTTCTTCGTTGTGCGCCGGCACCAGCACGCTGACCGCGGGGAACGGGCCGTCCGGTGGCGGCACCTCGTCGAGCCGGGGTTCCCAGCGCAGCCGGAACATCAGCGACGTGGTGACCCACAGGATGCTGGTGACGATGGGATACGCTGCGAAGTAGACCAGCGTGACCTGGAAGAGGATCGAGTCCTGCAGCGTGGCGAGGAAGTCGACGAGCATCACGCGGCCCTCCCGCCAGTCACTTCGGCCGCGCCTTCGTTCGACGCGGCGCGGGCGACGGCGCCATGACGCGGCGTCTGCGTGACGGTCCACGCCACCGTGGGCACGACGCCCCCGGCCCGATACACCTTGCGCTTGCCGTCGACGTCGATGACGACGACGCTGGCGCGCGCGAGCGCGGCGAAGTCGGCGGCGATCTCGCGGCCGTTCCAGTCATGGCGGTAGGCCTCGTCGACCTTCCGCACGCCGGTGCGCGGACCCTTCCGGCGGTGGATCCCCACGTTGTGCAGGACCCACGCGGTCGTCAGCAAGGGCAGGATCACCAGTGACCCGGTGACCAGCCACGTCAGGAACTCGGTCTCCCAGTGCTGGCCGAGCACGTCGTGCCAGGCCCAGAAGAACAACCCCCAGCCGACGGCCAGCGCGGCCAGGTGCAGCAGTCGTTGCGGCCAGCCGCGCAGTGGCGTGGGACCCAGGCGCGTGTCGGCAGCGGCCGCGGGCTCGTTCATCATCGTTTCCTCTTGGTCCGGACCACGGCGAGGGCTGCCAACGCGGCCAGCAGCAGGCCCGCCGTTGCCGGGGCGGGAATCGGCACCGGATCGGCCACGAGGTGCTCGGTGGGCACCGTCACCCAGCGGCCATCCTGGAACCACGCGAGGTTCACCGCGCCGACCTCCAGGCGGTCGTAGGCGCCGAGCTCGAAGCGGTACAGCCCGGTCGCCAGCAACAGGTCATCGGCAAAGCCGAACCGCTCGCGCGGACTGAGGAAGTCCGACGAGATCTGGACCATCGAGCCATCGGCGCCCCAGATGCGCAGGAAGAAGCCGTCGTCGTAAAGCACGCCGAAGTTGTAGGCGCCGGGATCGGTGATGCGCAGGTAGCCGGTGTAGTGCGACGTCCAGTTGTCCTGGGGCCCGGTGCTGCCAAACAGCCCGGCGGGCAGCGCGCCGATGGCGCCCCACGTGCCCGCGTAGCCCGAACCGGCGTATTCACTGTCGGCGTGATCGATCGTCGACACCAGGCCGCTCAAGCTGACGACGATGGGCACGGATCCGTCAATGTTGATCGCCACCCAGTCCGCCAGGCCCCAGATGCCGGTGCCCCAGCTGAAGGAGCCGACCGGCTGGAAGCCATTGCCGGGATGATCGTTCTTGAACTTCTGCGCTCTCTCGTTCCAGTACACCGACGAGCCGGTCCAGCTGCCGTCGATGCGAATGAACGTCGCATTGGCGCCGGTTCCTTCGGCGTACTCGCCCGGCAGCGTGGGGTTCAGGATCACCGCGGCCTGGGCGACGGTGGCCGCCGTGAGGGCCAGCGCGAGCGCGGCGCCGATGCGGGCAACGCGGTCGCGCAGGCGCAGCCAACGGCTGGGATGCAAGTTCTTCGTCATGACGCTCCGGCCTCCTCCCTGTGCGCCACTGGCGGCTGCGCCGGCACGCGCGCGGATCGCGCGTGCAGCAGCTACAGCCTGTGCGCTAGGGGCAGGGCAGTCGCGATTGAAGCGCGAAGGCGACGCGCCAAGTCATGAAAAAAGCCGGGTGCAACGGGCGCGTATCCCCGCGGCGCGCGCGCCGCAGCGCAATTGCGGGCGAGAAGCGGCCCGTTCCGGGCCACTCAACTCGACGCGATGGGCGACAGGCCACCCAGACCGGGCTGTCGTCAGGAGCGCAGCACGGCCGGAATCAGGCCGCTTCGGCGAGGTGATCGGTGGACGAGCGCGGGCATGGCACGAGCCCCGCAGCTCGTCGCAGGTTCAGCGCAGCGCGTTCCGTGAGTCGTACGCGCGCTTGACGCGGGCCTCGGCGGCCGCGACATCGCGCTCGAGACCGGCGATGCGGCTTTCGTACGCGGGCGACAGGCGCGACCGGCCGGTGGCGGTTCCCAGTCGCTCGCCGGGCAGCGGTTCGCGGCCGGTTTCGAGGTTGCGCCGCGCGACCGCGAGTTCGCGTTCCGCGTCGCTGATCTCCGCCATGGCGGCGTCGATGCTCTGCGTGGCTGTCGGACCGGACTGCGGCGGTGTGGGAGCCGCCTTGTCCGCGGCGGGCTGCGCCTTGGATGGCGGGCGCGGGGGCGCAGGCGGCAGCGGCTGCCGCTCTTCCAGGATCTTCGCGCCGGCGGGCGGACTGTCGGTGAACAGGATCGTGCCGTCCGGCATCCGCACCTTGTAGATCGTGGCGAACGCGACGAGCGGCGCGATCGCGAGGCATATGGCGACGACAGTGCGATTCATGGCGGTCTCCCGGCGTGTGCGCCGAACAATAGCGGGTCGCTTGCCCGGATCAACGCGCGCGGTGCCCGGGCAGACGACCGCATTTCCAGTTTGCCGTGTCATCGGGTCCCTGATTTCGCGCATGAGACCCGCGAAGACGGTCCGTACTTCGGGTTATCCACAGTCTGAAGGCCGACCGGGTGGCAGAATCAACGCATGAGCAGTACGCGTTTCGTCCATCTGCGGCTCCACTCCGAGTTCTCCGTCGTCGACGGCATCGTTCGGATCGACGAGGCGGTCGGGAAGGCGGCGCGCGACGGGCAGGGTGCGCTGGCCCTGACCGACAGCGCCAACCTCTTCGGTGCCGTGCGCTTCTATGCCGCGGCTCGCAAGAAGGGTGTCAAGCCGATCATCGGCTGCGACCTGTGGATCACGAACGACGCCGATCGCGACAATCCGTTCCGCCTGGCCGTCCTCGTCCAGGACCGCGCGGGCTACCTGAACCTGTGTGACCTGCTCACGCGCGCGTACCTGGAAAACCAGCATCGCAGTCGCGGCGAGGTGCGGCTCGCGTGGTTCGAGGAGGAGGACGGCCGCCTCGCGCAGGGCCTGATCGCGCTGTCCGGAGGCCGCCACGGCGACGTGGGCGCCTTGCTGCTCGCCGGCAGGCTCGAGCCCGCCAGGCTCGCCGCTCAGAGGATGGCCGCCGCGTTCCCGGGCCGCTACTTCCTCGAACTGCACCGTACCGGCCACGAGCGAGACGCCGCGCAGACCAGGGCCGCGCTGGCGCTCGGCGCCCAGATGAGGCTGCCGGTCGTCGCCACCCATCCGATCCAGTTCCTCGAACAGGACGATTTCCGGCCGCACGAGGCGCGCGTGTGCATTGCCGAGGGCTACACGCTCGCCGATCCGCGCCGGCCGCGCCGCTACACGGAGCAGCAGTACTTCAAGACCCGGGCGGAGATGGAGCAACTCTTCGCCGACGTGCCGGTCGCGCTCGCCAATTCGGTGGCGATCGCGCAGCGCTGCAACCTGGTGCTCGAACTCGGCAAGCCGCGCCTGCCGGACTACCCGACGCCGGCAGGCATCACGCTCGACGACCACTGCCGCGCGCTGGCGAACGAGGGACTGGGCAAGCGCCTCGCTGCGCTGTATCCGGACGAGGCGGAGCGCGGCCGCAAGCGGCCCGACTACGCCGCGCGACTCGATCTCGAACTGAAGACGATCGCGAAGATGGGCTTCTCCGGCTACTTCCTGATCGTCGCGGACTTCATCAACTGGGCGAAGACGCACGGCATTCCCGTGGGGCCGGGGCGAGGCTCCGGCGCCGGTTCGCTCGTGGCGTACTCGCTCGGCATCACGGACCTCGATCCGCTGCGCTACGAACTGCTGTTCGAGCGCTTCCTCAATCCCGAGCGCGTGTCGATGCCGGACTTCGACATCGACTTCTGCCAGGACAACCGCGACCGCGTGATCGACTACGTGAAGCGCAAGTACGGCCACGACGCGGTGTCGCAGATCGCCACCTTCGGCACGCTCGGCGCGAAGGCCGTGGTGCGCGATGCCGGCCGCGTGCTCGACCTGCCGTACACGAAGTGCGACACGCTGTCGAAGCTGATCCCGCACAACCCGGCCGACCCGTGGACGCTCGACCGCGCGCTGGCCGAGGAGCCGGCCTTCGCCGAGGCGGTCGACGCCGACGAGGAGTTCCAGGAACTCGTTAGGCTGGCCCGGCCGCTCGAGGGCCTGACGCGCAACGTCGGCATGCATGCGGGCGGCGTGCTGATCGCGCCCGGCAAGCTCACCGACTTCTGTCCGCTGTACTGCGCGCAGGGCACCGAGTCGGCGATCAGCCAGTTCGACAAGGACGACGTCGAGCAGATCGGGCTGGTGAAGTTCGACTTCCTCGGCCTGACCACGCTGACGATCCTCGACCTCACCGTCGAGTACGTGAAGCAGCTCGATCCGTCGTTCGCGCTGTCGCTCGAGACGCTGCCGCTCGACGATCCGAAGACGTACGACGTCTTCAAGCAGGCGGCGACGACGGCGATCTTCCAGTTCGAATCGCGCGGCATGCGGGAGTTGCTGAAGCGCGCGAAGCCGGACCGCCTCGAGGACCTGATCGCCCTGAACGCGCTGTACCGCCCGGGTCCGATGGACCTGATCCCTGACTTCATCGAGCGCAAGCACGGCCGCCAGCGGGTCGAGTACCTGCACCCGACGATCGAGCCGATCCTGTCCGAAACCTACGGGGTGATGGTGTACCAGGAGCAGGTGATGCGGATCGCGCAGGTCGTCGGCGGCTACTCGCTCGGCGGCGCCGACCTGCTGCGTCGCGCGATGGGCAAGAAGAAGCCCGAGGAGATGGCTAAGCACCGGACCATCTTCGTCGAGGGCGCGGGCGGCAAGGGCGTGTCGGCCGAGGTCGCCACGGAACTGTTCGACCACATGGAGAAGTTCGCGGGCTACGGCTTCAACAAGAGCCACTCGGCGGCCTACGCCGTCGTCGCCTACCAGACCGCGTACTTCAAGGCGCACTATCCCGCCGCGTTCATGGCCGCCAACCTGTCGATCGTCATGGACGACACCGACAAGGTCAGGGACCTGATCGAGGACTGCAAGGCGCTGGGCCTGAAGGTGCTGCCTCCGGACATCAACGGCGGCAACTGGCGCTTCGAGCCGGTCGATCCGACGACCATCCGCTACGGACTCGGCGGCATCAAGGGCACGGGGCGGGGCGCAATCGAGGCGATCCTCGCGGCGCGCGCGGCCGGCGGCCCGTACACGGACCTGTTCGACCTGTGCGCCCGGGTCGACAAGCACGTGATCAACCGCCGTGTGGTCGAGGCACTGGTGCGTGCCGGCGCGCTCGACCGCCTGCTCGACGACCGCGCGACGCTGCTGGCGACGGTCGGCCGCGCGATCGAGGCCGCGCAGCACGAGGCCGCATCGGCCGGCCAGGCGAGCCTGTTCGGCGCGCCCGACGGCGCCAAGCGCCACGTCGAGTACGTGAAGTCGCCGCGCTGGAGCACGCGCGACCAGCTGTCGAACGAGAAGATGGCGCTCGGCTACTACTTCTCCGGCCACCTGTTCACCGAGTACGCCGAGGAGGCACGCCGCCTCGCGCCCACGCCGCTCGCCGAGGTGAGGCAGGCGCGCGATCTCATCAAGCTCGCCGGCGTCATCGTCGCCGCGCGCAGCCAGAACACGCGGCGCGGCCGCATGGGCGTCGTGGTGCTCGACGACGGCACCGCGCAGCTCGAGCTGATGGTGTTCTCCGAACTGTACGACCGCAAGCGCGCGCTGCTGAAGGAGGACCAGCTGCTGTTCGTCGTCGGCAAGGTGCGCTACGACGAGTTCGCGCAGCGGCTGTCGATCTCCGCCGAAGACCTGATGGACCTGACCGAAGCGCGGTCGAAGGCCGCGGCGCGTCTGAAGATCGAGGTCGAGGGCGCGGGCGACGTCGCCCGCCTGCGCGATGCGCTCACGCCGTACCGGACCACGAACGGCCAGTCGGGCACGGGGTGCCGCATCGTCGTCAACTACAGCAACGGCACGGGAACGGTCGACATTCCGCTGCCGGAAGACTGGCGCGTGCGCGGCGAGGATCGCCTCGTGGCCGAACTGGTCGCGCAGCCGCGGGTGCGGCGCGCGTACTTCAACTATCCGTAGCGCGATGTAGCCTCTTGCGCGCCGGCCGCGCTGTGGGGCACTTTGGATCCACTCGAATCGACGGCGCAGTCACATGCGCGCCAACCGCGCTGCGGGGCATCTCGACTCCGCGCGCCGCGCGGCGGGCGACACCGGGGCGAGAGCGCTTCCTGCGGGCCGGCAGCTTTCGGGCCCAGCGCTCGCGGTCCTGCCAGTCGTGCCTTCCGGCCGATGTTGGTCCCGGCCCGCCGCAGCTTGCGGAATGCGACGCCCGCCGCACGGCGTCGCACTCCGCGAGCACCCC
>JBFZCF010000104.1:0-12519 GCA_041308065.1 Burkholderiales bacterium | reverse complement strand
GCCGTGCGGGCGATGATCGACATGCCGGCCGGCACGTCGAGCTTGTCCATCGTGTCGCGCAGTTCCTGCCGGTCCTCGCCCTCGATCCGGCGCGAGACGCCGCCGCCCCGCGGGTTGTTGGGCATCAGCACGAGGTAGCGGCCGGCCAGCGAGACGAACGTGGTCAGGGCCGCGCCCTTGTTGCCGCGCTCTTCCTTCTCGACCTGGACGATCAGTTCCTGGCCCTCGCGCAGGGCTTCCTTGATGCTGGCCGTGCGGACGTCCACGCCCTCGCGGAAGTAGACGCGGGACACTTCCTTGAACGGGAGGAACCCGTGACGCTCTTCGCCGTAGTCGACGAAGCACGCTTCCAGGCTGGGCTCGACGCGGGTGATGACCCCTTTGTAGATGTTCGATTTACGCTGCTCGCGGCCGGCGTTCTCGATGTCGATGTCGACCAGCCGCTGGCCGTCGACGATGGCCACGCGCAGCTCTTCCGCGTGCGTGGCGTTGAACAACATGCGTTTCATTCAGCACTCCTTGCGCCTTCTCAGGGGCGCTCAGCAGGCTGAAGCGAACGGCAGGGACGTGCGAGCGGACGAGGATCAGTGGACGGACGCCCGGGTGCGCCGACGAGGCGGTGCACCCGGTTTCCGACCGAGGACAGCGTGGTGAGGCCCGGCCGCGCGCGACCATGCCGCGCCGGGAGGGGCGGCGTGCAGCGACACGACAGGGGCAACGACCATGTGGAGCTGGTTCCCGAATTTGATCTCGTTGTTCTTGCGGCGCCGCGCGCCGCGCTCAGGGTCCAAACAGTTCGCTTCAGCGGCTCCCGCTCAACGCGGGCCCGCGCAGTCGATGGCTTGCGCCACACGGCCGCCAAGGCGGCCCGACTGCGAATCCAGGAAGCCCGATCGGCTTCCGAACCGTTGCCCGCAAATTCGCGGACGACGGCGCCAATGCGAGGACAGCAACTTCGCTGCGCTTCCGCCGGATGGCGTGTTCGGCGCAGCTACAATTCCCCGCGATTGCCGGGTTTCCGGGCCGGTACCGACCGAAGCCGGAGCCGTTCATCCGGGCGCGCCTGGCACGGCGCCAAGCGGAGCGTCTTGCTCCGCACCTTCCGGAAGTGCCGAAAAACCTCGACGGCTCAAGTATATGCAAGATGGGTGCTGTCCGTAAAACGGGAATTGCCGCGCTCGAGCATGGCGCCGGCGGCTCCGGACGATCCTCGACCGTCGCGGCGGACCGGGTGGCCCTCCTGACAGTCGGCCCCGAGTCCGAGGGCCAGCGGCTCGACAACTTCCTGCTGCGGATCGCCAAGGGCGTGCCCAAGAGCCACGTGTACCGGGTGGTGCGCAGCGGGGAGGTGCGGGTGAACAAGGGGCGCGTGGCCGTCGACTACCGGCTGGTCGCCGGCGACGAGGTGCGGGTGCCTCCGATGCGGGTGGCCGAAGCGCGTCCGCCGGCGGCACCGTTCGCCCCAGCGGACATGCCCCCCGTTCTCTATGAGGACGAGCACCTGCTGGTGGTCGACAAGCCGGCCGGTCTGGCGGCCCATGGCGGCAGCGGCATCGCGCACGGCCTCATCGAACGCGTCCGGGCGGCCCGGCCAAACCAGCCATTCCTGGAACTCGCGCATCGCCTCGACCGCGAGACATCCGGCCTGCTGCTGCTCGCGAAGACACGCCGCGCGCTCGTCAGCCTGCACGGGCAATTGCGCGAGGGCACGGTCGACAAGCGCTACTTCGCGCTGGTCAAGGGCGACTGGGTCAACGATCGGCAGCATGTCCGGCTGGCACTGACCAAGTACGTCACGCGCGAAGGCGAGCGCCGTGTCAATGTCGATCCCGAGGGCGCGACGTCGCACACGGTCTTCACGCTGGTGAAGCGTTATGGCCGGTTCTCGTTGCTCGAAGCGGAACTGCGGACCGGGCGAACGCATCAGATCCGCGTGCATCTCGCGCACCTCGGCTTTCCCATCGTGGGTGACGACAAGTACGGGGACTTCGACCTGAACAAGGCGCTGGCGCGGGCCGATGCGCGGCCGCGCCTCGCGCGCATGTTCCTGCATGCCGGGTCGGTCCGGCTTGCGCATCCGGTGGGCGGCCAGCCGCTGCTGTTCGAGGCGCCGTTGCCTCCGGAGTGCGCGACATTCCTGAAGGGACTCGATGCTGCGCCGGTTTGACCTGATCGTCTTCGACTGGGATGGCACGATCGTCGACTCGACGTCGATGATCGCCGTGTGCATCCAGAAAGCGGCCGCCGACCTCGGGCTGACGGTGCCGACCATGGAACAGGCGAGTCACGTGATCGGGCTCGGCCTGCACGACGCGCTCTCGCGTGCGGTCCCGGAACTGCAGGCTGGACGCATCGAGGAGTTCTCGGCGCGCTACCGCCATCACTGGTTCGCGTGCGAGCCCGAGATCGTGCTGTTCGAAGGGATCCGCGAGTTGCTTGTCGAACTGGGCGGGCGCGGTGTGCCGCTGGCGGTGGCCACCGGCAAGAGCCGTCGCGGCCTGGCCCGGGCCTTCGATCAGACCGGGCTCGGCGCCTTCTTCGAGTCATCGCGCTGCGCCGACGAGACGCATCCCAAGCCGCATCCGGCGATGCTGCTGGAACTGGCCGACGAACTCGCCGTCGCGACCGAACGCATCGTGATGATCGGCGACACCACCCACGACCTCGAGATGGCCGCCGCCGCCCGATCGTCCGGCATCGGCGTCACGTACGGCGCGCATCCGCGCGAGCAGCTTGCCGCGTGCCAGCCGCTGACCCTCGCAGGCGATGTCGGCGAACTGCGCCGCTGGCTGCAGGCGAACGGATGATCGAGATCTGCGCGTCCGAGGACCTGCTTGACGGCGGGCGGGGAGTGCGGTTCGAGGTGAGCGTGGCCGGCCGTACGGTGCCGGCCTTCGTCGTGCGCTTCGGCGGCATCGCGCGCGCCTACCTGAATCGCTGCGCGCACGTGGCGATGGAACTCGACTGGCAGCCCGGCGAGTTCTTCGACTTCGACGCCGAGCACCTCGTGTGCTCGACGCACGGCGCGCTGTACGACCCGGCCACCGGACAGTGCGTCGGCGGGGCCTGCGCGGGGCGCGGCGGCCTGCGGGCGCTGAAGGTGTTCGAGCGCGACGGCTGCGTGGCGTGGGACCCGGGTGACGGCGTCCGGGCAACTGCGGGCAGCGAAGGCTAGGCGGCGAGCAGCAGGAACACCGCGGGCTGGCGCTGCAGTGAAGGCCGCTCGACCGCCTTCCACTGCTGCGTGGTCCGCATGCCCACGAATTCGCGCGGACCGGTGAGGTCGACTGCGATCGCGACGCGCGTCGACGGCGCGCACTCGGCGAGGATCGCGTCGAACATCGAAGCGCTCCGGTACGGCGTCTCGATGAACACCTGTGTCTCGGCGCGCGCCTTCGACTCGCGTTCGAGCGTCTTCAGGGTCGCGGCCCGTTCCTCGGCGGGAACGGGCAGGTAGCCGTGGAACCGGAAGCGCTGCCCATCGAGGCCGGCCGCCATCAACGCCAGCAGGATCGACGACGGGCCGACCAGTGGCCGGACACGAATGCCGCGCGCGTGCGCGACCGCGACGATGGTGCCGCCGGGATCCGCGATCGCCGGACAGCCCGCTTCCGAAACGATGGCCGCATCGCGGCCGGCGACGACTGGCGCCAGCCAGGCGTCGATGCTCTCGGCGGGCGGCGCGTGGCCGATCTCGTCGATGGCCAGGTCGCGGATCGGCTTCGGATGGCCGAGTTCCTTCAGGAAGGCGCGCGCGGTCTTTGCATCCTCCACGAGGAAGTGTTCGAGCCGGCGTGCGGTGGCGATCACCTCGGCTGGCAGCGACGCGTGCAGCGATCCGGCCGCGATGGGGCAGGGCAGCAGGAAGAGCGTTCCGCGCATGGAGCTCAGCGGCCGGGCTGACCGCCGAGCACCACGACGCCGGCGGTCTGGAGCATCGACGTCAGCCGGATCAACGGCAGGCCGATCAGCGCGGTCGGGTCGTCCGACTCGACGCGCTCGACCAGCGCGATGCCGAGCGACTCGATCTTCGCGGCGCCTGCACAGTCGTACGGCTGGTCCGTTCGCAGATAGGTTTCCAGTGCATCGCGCGCCAGGCGACGGAAGGTCACCGTCGTCGGAATCGAGTCGATCTCGACGCGTCCGTGAGCGGCGACCGCCAGCGCGGTGTGGAACACGAGACGGCGCCCCTGCATGCGCTCGAGTTGCGCGAGCGCGGCGGCATGCGTGTGGGGCTTGCCGATCGGCTCGCCGTCGAGTTCGGCGACCTGGTCCGAGCCGATCACCACCGCGTCGGGCCGCCGCCGCGCGACCTCGGTCGCCTTGGCTTCGGCCAGGCGCAGCGCCAGTTCGAGCGGCGCTTCGGCGGGCAGGCGCGCCTCGTCGACCGCCGGCGCCATGACCTCGAAGGGCAGGCGCAGCCGTTGCATGAGTTCCCTGCGATAGGGCGAGGTGGAGGCGAGTACGATGGCCATCGCGGCGGCAGTTTAGCGGTCCGCTTCCTGCGCTCATCCGATGTCCGACTCCACGACGTTCGACGCCTTTCGACTTGCGCGCAACCGGGAGACGTTGCGCGGCGAAGCGACGATGACCCAGTTGCCGCGTCTCGCGCAGTCGGTGCTCGATCCCGCCGCGCGCGTGCTCTACGAGATCGCCGGCCGGATCGACGCTGAAGGCCATCCTGGCGCCGTCATGAAGCTCTCGGCGCGGCTGCCGCTGCGTTGCGAGCGCTGCAACGAGCCGATGCCGTTTGCGCTCGAGCGGGAGGTGGCGTTTCGGTTCTTCGGCGACGAGCGGGAACTCAACGCCCTGCCGATCGAAGATGTGGAAGTCGAAGAGGTGGTGGGATCGGCGAGCATGGCCCTGCTGCCGTGGATCGAGGACGAGGCGATCCTCTCGCTGCCGCTGGTGCCGCGCCACGATGACTGCGCGTTGCCCCTGGGCCGGGTCGGGTACAATTTCCGTTTCTTTTCGTGGGGTTAGCCATGGCAGTCCAACAGAACAAGAAGTCGGCCTCGAAGCGCGGCATGCACCGCGCGCACGATTTCCTGACGAATCCGCCGACGGCGATCGAGCCGACGACCGGCGAAGTGCATCGCCGCCATCACATCAGCCCGAACGGCTTCTATCGCGGCAAGAAAGTCGTCGCGACCAAGAACGACGAGTAAGGCCGGGCCAGCCTGCCGTCCCGGATCCGATTCGCCCACCGCGCGACGCCGCGTTCGGCCATCGAACCCCATGTCCTGCCGCCGCGCGCCAGTGCTGAGCGGCGGCCCGCGCGAGTCGCGCTAGCGAGTTTCCGGTGACGGTCAGAATCGCCATCGACTGCATGGGCGGTGACCACGGCGTTCAGGTCACCGTTCCCGCCGCGCTCGCGTTCAAGAGACGCCACCCGGACGCGTCCCTGCTCCTGGTCGGGCGTGAATCCGAGGTGAAGGGCGCGCTGCCGGCGCGCGCGTCGCCGTCCATCGAGGTCGTCCACGCGGAAGAAGTCGTGGAGATGCACGACCCGGTCGCGGTCGCGCTGCGCACCAAGCGCAACTCGTCGATGCGCGTGGCGATCAACCTGCTGAAGGAAGGCCGCGCCGACGTCTGCGTCAGCGCGGGCAACACCGGCGCCCTGATGGCGATCGCGCGATTCGTGCTGAAGACGCTTGACGGCATCGACCGGCCGGCCATCGCCGGCGTGATCCCGAACCAGAAGGGCGGGCTCACGACGATGCTCGACCTCGGCGCGAACGTCGACTGCGGCCCCGATCACCTGTTCCAGTTCGCCGTGCTCGGCGCCGCGCTCGTCGAGGCGATCGAGGAGAAGGAACGGCCTTCGGTCGGCCTCCTGAACATCGGCGAGGAGGTGATCAAGGGCAACGACGTCGTCAAGGAGGCCGGCGAACTGCTGCGCAGCAGCCAGCTGAACTTCTACGGCAACGTCGAAGGCAACGACATCTTCAAGGGCACGACGGACATCGTCGTGTGCGACGGCTTCGTCGGCAATGTCGCGCTGAAGGCCTCGGAAGGGCTCGCCACGATGCTCGGCGGCTTCATCCGCGAGGAGTTCACGCGCGGTCCGCTCGCCCGGCTGCAGGCGATTACCGCGTGGACGGTGATGAGCCGCTTCAAGCGACGCGTCGACTACCGGCGCCACAACGGCGCAAGCCTGCTCGGGCTGCGTGGCCTCGTGCTGAAGAGCCACGGATCGGCCGACGCGACCGGCTTCGAGTCGGCGCTCGAGCGGGGCTACGAGGAGGCGCGCCATCGCGTGCTCGAGCGTACGATCGCCGCGATGCAGCCTTACGTCGAGCAACTGGAGCGTCTCCACCGCGCGCAGCCTTCGGCCGCCGCCAGCGCCTGATGCCGGCGCGCCGCCTGCACTCCCGCATCACCGGCACCGGCTCGGGCCTGCCCCGGCGGGTCGTCAGCAACGAGGAACTCGCGCGCGAGCTGGCCACGCGCGGCGTCGAGACATCGGACGAGTGGATCGTCGCGCGCACCGGCATACGGCAGCGCTACATCGCCGGGCCGGGCGAGACGACCACCGAACTCGGCGCGCGAGCGGGACTCGCCGCGCTCGAGGCCGCGGGACTCGCCGCCAGCGACATCGACCTGATCGTCGTCGGCACCTCCACGGCCGACCAGATCTTCCCCAGCACGGCATGCCTCATCCAGGCCCGGATCGGCGCGCTCGGCTGCGCGGCGTTCGACGTGCAGGCTGTCTGCAGCGGGTTCATCTATGGCCTCGCAACGGCCGACGCGCTGATCCGCACCGGCGCGCACATGCGGGCGCTCGTGATCGGCACCGAGGTGTTCTCGCGCATCCTCGACTGGACCGACCGCACGACGTGCGTGCTGTTCGGCGACGGTGCCGGCGCGGTCGTGCTCGAGGCGTCGACCGAGCCGGGCGTGCTGGCGGTCCAGTTGAAGGCCGATGGCAGCCACGCGGGCGTGCTGTGCACCGCGGGGCGGGTTGCCAATGGAAAAGTGGAGGGCGATCCTTTCCTGCGCATGGATGGCCAGGCGGTGTTCAAGCTGGCCGTCAACGTGCTGGGCAGTTCCGCCTTGGAGACGCTCGCGCAGGCGAAGCTCGATGCGTCGCAGCTCGACTGGCTGATTCCGCACCAGGCCAACGTCCGCATCCTGAACGCGACCGCCCGGCGGCTCGGCGTGCCGGACGACAGACTGGTGGCCACGGTGGACCGCCACGCCAACACTTCCGCCGCCTCGGTGCCGCTCGCGCTCGACGATGTCGTGCGCGGCGGTCGCATCAAGCCGGGTGACCATCTGCTGTTGCAGG
Source organism: Burkholderiales bacterium (assembly GCA_041308065.1). Classification (GTDB taxonomy): domain Bacteria; phylum Pseudomonadota; class Gammaproteobacteria; order Burkholderiales; family Burkholderiaceae_F; genus JAOUJD01. The sequence continues at coordinate 5,228 of JBFZCF010000104.1, read as the reverse complement.
GCGTGGGCGGCGGGTTCACCTGGGGTTCGGTTCTCGTTCGGTGGTGACATGAAGATCGCATTCGTCTTTCCCGGTCAGGGGTCGCAGTCGGTCGGCATGCTCGATTCGTTCGCCGGCAACCCGGCCGTCGAAGAAGTGCTGCACGCAGCCTCGGCGGCACTGGGCCAGGATCTCGCGGCGTTGATCAAGGACGGCCCGGCCGAGAGTCTCAGTCTCACCGTGAACACGCAGCCGGTGATGCTGACGGCCGGCTATGCGGTGTATCGGGCGTGGCGCGCGGCCGGCGGCGCGGAGCCGTCGGTCGTGGCCGGCCACAGCCTCGGCGAGTACACGGCGCTCACCGCCGCGGGGGCGCTCGCGCTTGCGCAGGCCGTGCAGCTCGTGCGCATCCGCGCGCAGGCGATGCAGGAGGCGGTCCCGGTCGGGCAGGGCGGGATGGCCGCCATCCTCGGCCTGTCCGACGACCAGGTGCGCCAGGCATGCGCGGAAGCCGCGGCGGGCGAAGTCGTCGAAGCCGTGAACTTCAATGCGCCTTCGCAGGTCGTCATCGCCGGACACGCCGCGGCGGTGGCGCGCGCATGCGAAGCCGCCAGGCGGCTGGGCGCCAAGCGCGCATTGCTGCTGCCGGTGTCGGCGCCCTTTCACTCGTCCCTGCTGCGGCCCGCCAGTGACCGCCTGCGCGCCTGTCTCGCCGACGTTGCGCTCGGCGCGCCGGCGATTCCACTGGTGAACAACGTCGACGTGGCGGTCGAGACCGATCCGCTGCGCATCGCCGATGCGCTGGCGCGCCAGGCGGCATCCCCTGTACGCTGGGCCGAGACGATCCAGAAGATGGCGGCCGAAGGCGTGACGCACGTGGTGGAATGCGGTCCCGGCCGCGTGCTGGCAGGCCTCACGAAACGAATCGCGCCGTCGCTCGAGAGCATTGCCATCGCGGACGCTGCCGGCCTCGAGGACGCGCTGGCCCGACTGACTGCCTAGGAGCCGAGATGCAAGTGTTCCAGCCCAACTGCCTGGCCGACGAGGTTGCGCTCGTGACCGGTGCTTCGCGCGGCATCGGGCGCTCGATCGCCGAGCACCTCGCGCGTGCGGGCGCGACGGTCATCGGCACCGCGACCTCGCAGGCCGGCGCGGATGGCATCGGCCAGCGGCTCGCGGAACTCGGGGCGCGGGGGCGCGGCGCCGTGCTCGATGTCGTCGACGCTGCCGCGGGCGAAGCGCTGATCGACGCGATCGGCAAGGAGCACGGCAAGCTGTCCATCCTCGTGAACAACGCCGGGATCACGCGCGACACGCTCGCGATGCGGATGAAGGACGACGACTGGGCGGCGGTCATCGACACCAACCTGTCCGCGGTGTTTCGCCTGTCGCGCGGCGTGCTGCGCGGGATGATGAAGGCCAAGCACGGGCGCATCGTCAACATCACGTCCGTGGTCGGCGCGAGCGGCAACGCGGGGCAGGCCAACTACGCGGCCGCCAAGGCTGGTGTCGCCGGCATGACGCGCGCGCTCGCGCGCGAACTCGGCAGCCGCAACATCACGGTGAACTGCGTCGCGCCGGGCTTCATCGACACCGACATGACGCGCGGGCTGAACGAGTCGCAGACGCAGGCGCTCCTCGGCCAGATCCCGCTGGGACGTCTCGGGCAGGCAGAGGAGGTCGCTGCGGCGGTCGTGTTTCTCGCCTCCGCCGCAGGGTCCTACGTTTCAGGCGCCACGCTTCACGTCAACGGTGGCATGTTCATGAACTGAGTGGGGCAGGGTGCTCTGTTAGAATCCGCGCGCTTTTTTGGCCGGGCTCGGAAGCCGAAACAAGAAGCGCAGAGAAGCACATCAGGCTGGACAGGCCTGATCAAAAACCGAGGTAGGAGGAGAGTCGTAATGGAAAACATCGAACAGCGCGTCAAGAAGATCGTCGCCGAGCAACTGGGCGTGAACGAAGCGGACATCAAGAACGAGTCCGCGTTCGTCGAGGACCTGGGCGCGGATTCGCTCGACACCGTCGAGCTGGTGATGGCCCTCGAAGACGAGTTCGAGTGCGAGATCCCCGACGAAGAGGCCGAGAAGATCCGCACGGTCCAGCAGGCGATCGACTACATCAACACCCACTTGAAGAAGGCCTGAGGGCCGTCTGCAGCGCATGACGGGACGACGGCGAGTTGTGGTCACCGGACTGGGCGCGGTCAGCCCGGTCGGCAATGACATCGCGTCGTCGTGGGAAGCGCTGCTCGCCGGACGCTCCGGCATCGGCCCCATCACGCGCTTCGATGCGTCGGGGCTCGGTTGCCGCATCGCGGGCGAGGTGAAGGACTTCGACCTCTCCGCGTACATGACTCCCAAGGAAGCGCGCCGGATGGACACGTTCATCCACTACGGCATCGCCGCTTCCGTGCAGGCAATCAATGACAGCGGCATCGAGGTCACCGATGCCAACCGCGAGCGCATCGGCTGCGTGATCGGCTCGGGCATCGGCGGCCTGCCGATGATCGAGGACAACCACAGCGAACTGCTGAGCCGCGGCCCGCGCCGCGTATCGCCGTTCCTGATCCCCGGGTCGATCATCAACATGATCGCGGGCAACCTTTCGATCCAGTACGGGCTCAAGGGCCCGAACCTCGCCATCGTCACCGCGTGCACGACCGGACTGCACTCGATCGGCGAGGCGGGGCGGCTGATCGAGTACGGTGATGCCGACGTGATGATCGCCGGCGGCTCGGAGTCCACGATCTGTCCGCTCGGCATCGGGGGCTTCGACACCATGCGTGCGCTGTCGACGCGCAACGACGACCCGACCACCGCGAGCCGTCCCTGGGACAGGGACCGCGACGGCTTCGTGATGGGAGAGGGCGCGGGCATCATGGTGCTCGAGGACTACGAGCACGCGACCAGGCGCGGCGCGCGCATCTACTGCGAACTCGTCGGCTTCGGCATGAGCGCCGACGCCTACCACATGACCGCGCCCGACATGGACGGCGCGCGTCGCTGCATGGTGTCGGCACTGCGCAGCGCCGGCGTCAATGCCGATCAGGTGAACTACCTGAACGCGCACGGGACGTCCACGCCGCTCGGCGACGTCAACGAGACCAACGCGATCAAGGCGGCTCTTGGCGATGCCGCCCGCCGGATCGTCGTCAACTCGACCAAGTCGATGACCGGGCACCTGCTCGGCGGCGCCGGCGGCGTCGAGTCGGTGGTGACGGCGCTGGCCGTGCACCATCAGGTCTCGCCCCCGACCATCAACATCTTCAACCAGGATCCCGAGTGCGATCTCGACTACTGCGCGAACACCGCGCGGGAGATGCGCATCGATGTCGCGTTGAAGAACTCGTTCGGTTTCGGCGGCACGAACGGCACGCTGGTTTTCAAGCGCATCTGAGTGCTCGTCGCCTGGACGCCCCTGTCGCCGTCCCGACGGGAGCAGGGGCTCCGGCGGGTCGCGCGGGTACTCGGATGCTCGACGGCGGTGGTCCTGGTCGGCGCTGCGTTTCGGGCGGGCTCGATCGAGCCGGCGGCGGCGCTGGCCGCGCTGCTGGCCGCGATCGGTGGATGGCTGGCTGGCCGCCCGGCACGGGAGGCACCGATCGACATCGGCATCGACGACTCCGGCTGCATTGCCGCCCGCCGGCTCACCGCCATGGACGAGACCACGGAACACCTGCGATGCGTCTTCGCCGCGCCCTGGTTGATCACGCTGAAGAGCGGCACCTTGCGGGTCCGTCTCTGGCCGGATTCCGTGCCCGGGAACATATTCCGGTGTTTGTGGGTCCATATCCGTTGGAACCCGGACCGGCAGCCAGCGGATCGCACCGGCGTCACGGCGCCAGTCCAACCAGGATGAGATCAGAAGAAGAAAACGAGAGCCCGGCGGCCGGTCGGCCGGCATCCGTGCGGCCGGGGCCGCGGTGCGGGGCGGCATGACCGACCGCGACATCGATCAGCAACTCGTCGAGCGCGTCCAGCGGGGCGACAAGGCCGCATTCGATCTCCTGGTCTCCAAGTATCAGCGCAAGATCTTTCGCCTGTTGTCCAGGCTGATCCGCGACCAGGCCGAGGTAGAGGACATCGCCCAGGAAGCGTTCATCAAGGCCTACCGCGCGCTGCCGAACTTCCGCGGGGACAGCGCCTTCTACACGTGGCTCTACCGGATCGCGATCAACACCGCCAAGAATCATCTCGTCTCCCAGGGTCGCCGGGCGCCGACGACCACCGAGGCCGATATCGAAGAGGCGGAAACTTTTGACGATGGCGACCAACTAAGAGACCTGAACACCCCCGAATCGATGCTCCTTTCCAAGCAGGTGGGCGAGGCGGTGAATCGGGCCATCGACCAGTTGCCCGAGGACCTGAGGACGGCCATCGTGCTGCGCGAGATCGAGGGCCTGAGTTACGACGAGATTGCAGAGTCAATGAGTTGCCCGATCGGGACCGTGCGTTCGCGAATCTTTCGCGCTCGCGAGGCCATTGCCCAGGAATTGAAGCCGGTCCTCGACACGGCTAAAGACAAGCGCTGGTAGGTGAGAAAACATGGCAACAGGACACATCGTGACAAGCGGCAAGGTTGACATCGAACACCTGTCGTCCCTGATCGACGGCGAACTCGACTCGCAGCAGGCGGCAGCGGTGCTCGATGCGCTGTGCAGCGACGCCGAACTCCAGCGCCGCTGGTCGGACCTTCAACTGGTGGGCGATGCGCTTCGTTCCAGCGAGGTTGCGGCCTGTCACGCGGACGGTTTCGGCGACCGCGTGCGCGCGGCCCTGGCCAGTGAACCGACCGTTCTCGCGCCGCGGCGGCGTGCCCGGCCGGCCTGGCGACGTTATTCGGTGCCCGGCCTGGCCGTTGCCGCTTCCGTGGCGGCCATTGCCTTCGTCGCCGTTCCGCTGCTGCGTGCGCCGTCGCCCGACATGATGGCGCACAAGCAACTGCCGGCGAAGGCACCCGTCGTCGCGTCGACGGCGGCGCTTGCCGCGAGCCAGGCGGAGGCGAAGGCGGCGACGGCCATCGCGAACGCGCGTGCGCTCGATCCTTACTTCGCGGCGCATCGCGAACTCACCGGCGGCTCTCCGCTGCCGCGCGCCGCGGCGTACCTGCGGCCCGGCGCCGGGGAGCGCTGATGCTGTTCGGCGGGCTGACGCGCGAGGCGGTGCAATCCCTGCGAACCTCGCGGGGATGGATGGGCGCCCTGGTCATCGCCGCGGGCGCCTGGATGCCTGTCGCGGGCTCCGCTCAGG
>JBFZCF010000103.1:0-7680 GCA_041308065.1 Burkholderiales bacterium | reverse complement strand
CATTCCTCACCGCGCCCTCGCGTTCAACGTGGCCACCGCCGAAGCCCGCTGGCGAACGGCCGGGCACTCGATGTACGCCTTCATGGGCCTCACGCTCCACCCGGACATCCGCGTCGGAATCCCGGGCCCAAGTGCGGTCCCAAACACCGCCTATTACCGGGATCGCCTCCCGGCGCTCTGAGCCATCCTCGCGGTTGAGGTAGACCGCGGCCGGGCACCGCCCGAGCCCGCGCGCGCCTGCCGAACCACACGAGGAAAAGACCGGACCGTGAACCGACGGCCCCTTCATCGAGCGCTGTCGATCACGGACGCCCGCCGGGCGGGAGCCGCGTCGCGATGAAACGCGCGCTGGCGCTGCTGCAGGCAGAACCCGATGCGGGCCTGGCCGCACGCGCGCTGCACATCTTCGCAATGGGCGCGATGCCGGTCCTGCTGGCCGCGCTCACGCTGATCTCAGTGGTCTTCTGGCAGGACCGCTATTCGCCCGAGGCTCCCGCCGTGACGCCGCTGAAGGTGCTCGAGGCGGAGCCGGGACAGGCGCCGGCCAGCATGCTGCCGCTGGTCGACAGCGTCGCGCCGGTGCCGTATGCCGACACCCGCCTGTCGACACGGCCGTTCTGGATGCTGGTCGACCTCGGCGGCGTGGCCCACCACACCACGACCGTTGCCTTCCCGTCCCGCCACGCAGTGAAACTGACGTGCTGGGACACCGCGAACCTGAAGACGCCGCTCGCGTCGGCCGACCGGGAGCGCTTCGAGGGACCGGTGCGGGTGGCGAGGTCGGGCTTCGCTCTCGACCTGGCCGCTACGCAGTCGCCGTCCGCCCTGCTGTGCGAGAGCCGGTTCGAAGGCCCGGCGCGCATCCGCGTCGAGCGCTGGGACACGGCGGACTTCGCGACGGCGGTCGCCGCCTTCCACCGGTCGTCGGGACTGCTGGAAGGCGGCACGCTCATCCTCGCCGCGTTCGTGTTCCTGGTTGCGCTCGTCAATCGGGAGTGGATCTACGTGCTGTTCGCCGGCTGGCTGGTCGCCAACTTCCAGTTGGCGGCCATCTCCGCGGGCTTCGACTGGACGTGGTTCGGCCGGGTGGTGCCCGAGTCCCTGATCCTGCCGATGCGCAAGGCGGGCATCGCCGCCTACTGCCTGCTGACCATCGCGCTCTTCGGCCGGCTGTTCGACGCCGACCTCAAGCAGCTACGCGAGCGCTGGATGCTGGTGCCGGTCCAGTGGTCGGGCGTCCTGCTGATGGTGTCCGCGTTCGCGGCGCCGTTCTCGATCTTCCTTCCGATCATGTGGGCGTCGGTGGCATTCGGCGCTTCGGTCATCGCCTTCCTGCTGATCCGCATCCTGCGCACCGCGCGCAGCGCGGTGGCGATGTGGTACGGCGCCTCCCTCGCGCTGACCCTCGTTTCCGGGCTGTACGAGGTGCTCGCCGCTGCGTTCGGCGTCAAGGTGCTGATTGGCGCGGTCAACAGCGTCACGGCGGCGCTCGCGTCGAGCCTGCTGGCGGCGCTGGCCATCGCCGCGCAATTCCGCGCCGAGCGGGACAAGCGGGTGGCGGCGGAAGCGGAGTCGCTGCGCGCGTCGAGCAAGCTCGCGTCTACGTACAAGGCGATCCCGATCGGACTGTTCACCGCCGACGAGAGCGGCACGCTGGTGCAGACGAATCCGGCGTTCCGCACGATCGTGGGCCTCGGCCGCGAGGCCGCGAAGCGCGCGGCCTGGTCGGACCTGTTCCCGGCGCACGACTGGAAGACGGTCGTCGACGTCACCACGCACTCGGTGCGGGAACTCGAGGTGCACCGGTCGGCGCTGACGGGCGAGGAGCGCTGGTACGTGGTCCACGCGACCCGGTCGGGGGACGTGGTCGAGGGCTCGCTGCAGGACGTGACCGAGCGCAAGACCGCGAACGACCGGCTGCGCTTCCTCGCCGATCACGATCCGCTGACCGGCATCCTGAACCGCCGCGGCATCGAGATGAACTTCGCGCGGCTGGCGCGGCGCCGGACACCGCGCCCGGCGGCGCTCGCCTACCTCGACCTCGACCGCTTCAAGCTGATCAACGACCTGTACGGCCATCCGGCCGGCGACGAAGTCCTGCGCCAGCTGTGCGATCGGGTCAAATCGCACCTGGCCGAGGCCGAGTCCTTCGCACGCGTCGGCGGCGACGAGTTCGTCATCCTCTTCCACGACGCGCCCATCGTGCGGGCGCGCGCGATCTGCGCGGCGCTGGTCCGGGCGATCGAGGACCTGCCGTTCAGGATCGGGGACAAGGCCTTCCAGGTGAAGGGCTCGATCGGACTGATCGAGCTCGATCGGGAGATCAGCTTCCGCGACGCGGTTGCCACCGCGGACCGCGCCTGCCGCGAGGCCAAGACCGGCCAGCAGGGGCACGTCGTCGCGTACGAGCAGAGCAGCGAACTGTTCCGCGAGCGCATCGAGGAACTGCGGCTGATCGAGCGGATCGGGCAGGGACTGGAGGACGACGGCCTGTTCCTCGAGATGCAGCCGATCATGTCGCTGGACCGGCCGTTCGACTCGCTGAACTTCGAAGTCCTGCTGCGGATGCGCGACCGCGACAACAACGTGATTCCCCCCGGCAAGATCATCAGCGCCGCCGACAACAACGGGCGCATGGCGATCATCGACCGCTGGGTCCTCGAGAAGACGCTGATCTGGATCGAGCAGAACCGGTCGCGCTTCACGGCCACCCACTTCATCTGCGTCAACCTGAGCGGCAGCTCGCTGAACGACGAGCGCTTCGTCGAGGATGCGTTCGCGATGCTGTCGTCGCACCCGCTGGCGGCGTCGCTGCTGTGCCTGGAGGTCACCGAGAGCGTGGCGCTGCACGACCTGCAGAACACCGGGCGCTTCATCGACCGGGCGAAGTCGCTGGGCGCGAAGATCGCGCTCGACGACTTCGGCGCCGGCTACTCGTCCTTCAGCTACCTGCGCGACCTGCCGGCCGACGCGCTGAAGATCGACGGCGCCTTCATCAAGGGCGCCAGTTCGCATCCGGCCAACATCGCGATCCTGCAGGCGATCATCGAGCTGACGCACAACCTCGGGATGAAGAGCATCGCCGAGTGGGTCGAGGACCTCGAGACGATGGAACTGCTGGCCGAGCTCGGCGCCGACTACGTACAGGGCTTCGCGATCGCGAAGTCCCAGCCCGGCGAGCGCCTGGTGCAGGCGAAGTCGTCGGCGGAGTTCATCGAGGACCTCTCGATCCGCCGCTTCGTGCAGGAGCGCAAGGGCTTCCGCAAGCCGCCGGCCCCGATCCGCTTCCTGATGGGCGGCCGCGTCGCTTCCAGCCGGTAGCGGCCGCGGGGCTATTGCGCGCTGTCGGCCGTGGTCACCGCGCCCGACCGGCGCACGAACTCCAGCACGGCATCGCGGTAGACCGTGCCGCCGCTGCGGCTCGAGCCCGAGTGGGTGCCGCCTTCGATCTTCACCAGCTTCTTCGCGCTGCTGCCGGCCGCGGCATATAGCGCGTCGGCCATTTCGTGCGGCACCACGCGGTCTGCCGTTCCGTGCAGCACCAGCAGCGGCGCGCGCACCTGCTGGATCTTGGACATCGAGTCGAACGGCTGCGTCACGGCCAGATCGATGCCCGGTACCCAGCCCCACTTCATTCCGCGCACGACGTCCGGGATCGACGTGAAGGTCGACTCGATGATCACGCCGGCGAGCACGGTCGGGTCGTCCCTGAGCTCCCGGGCGGCCAGGTCGACCGCCAGCGCGCCGCCGAGACTGTGGCCGTAGACGAATCTCCTGGCGGGATCAGGCTGGCGTCGCTTCAGCTCCGCGAAGGCCAGCCGTGCATCCTCGGCGGCCGTCTGTTCCGACGGCAGCAGCTCCGTGCTCCTGCCGAAGCCGCGATAGTCCACGGCGAGCACGTTGAATCCCAGCTCGTGCCACCGCGCGATGCGGAACACGCTGCCGTTCATGTTCCAGCGCGCTCCGTGGAGGTACAGGACCGTGGGCGCGTTCGCGGCGTCCCGCGGCTGGGCGACGTGCCACATGTGGACGCGGTCGCCGTTCGCCAGCGTGAGGTCGAATTCCTCCGTCCCGCTGAGCGGCTCGGAGAACCAGCGCGGATTGTCGCGCTCGGGACTGAAGATCGCCTGGCGCTGCCACTCGTCGAGGGACGAGCAGCCGCCAAAGGCGCCGCCGAGGCCGAGAGCGACGGCCAGCAGTGCAAGGGGACGGGTCAGGAGTCGCAGCATCGGCGATTGGACCGGCCAGCCTCGGCGGAGTTTCGTCTCAGACGGGGCCGATGAAGTCCCGCTTGCCCAGTTCGACGCCGTTGTGGCGCAGGATGTCGTACGCCGTCGTGACGTGGAAGTAGAAGTTGGGCAGGACGATGTTGGCCAGGTAGGTGACGCCGTCGAAGGACTTGTCTTCGCCGCGCATCTTCATCGTGACCGTGCGCGCGTCGGCGCCTTCGAACTGCTCTGGCCTGAAGCCCTCGACGTACGCGATGGTCTTCGCGATGCGCGCCTTGAGGTCGTCGAAGGTGACCTCGTTGTCCTCGTACTTCGGCGGCTCGTTGCCGGTCAGCCGTGCCACCGCGCCCTTCGCAAAGTCGCCGGCGATGCGGACCTGGGTCGCCAGCGGAAACATGTCCGGGAAGAGCCGGGCGCCGACCAGCACGGCGGGATCGATCTTGCGGGCAGCCGCATGCGCCGCGCCCTTGTCGAGAACGCCTTCGAGATTGCGCAGGATGCGCACGAACACGGGCGCAGACAGCGCGTACATCAGGTTTGCCATGTCGGCCCCTTACCTTTTCCTCTTGAGATTCAGCATGGTGCCACGGCAGTCGGCGGCCCCGCACCGGCAGGCGTAGTTCTTCTTCAGCGTTGGCGTGATCCGCTCGTCGATCACGAGGCCGTAGTCGTAGTTCAGCTCCTCGCCCCGCCTGATGTCGCGCATGGCCTGGATGAACACCCGGCCGTCGTCGGTCTCTTCGGTCTCGCAGTTCGGATCGCACGAGTGGTTGATCCAGCGCGCGGCGTTGCCACGCGAGGCGGCGTCGATCACCGTCTTGCCGTCGGACAGCGAGAAGAAGAACGTGTGGTGCGGATCGTCGGGATCGGACGGCGGCCGGCGATCGGCCTCCTTCCAGGTGATGCGCTCGCCCCGGTACTCGATGACTTTCTCGCCGGCCTTCAGCTTGCGCGCGGCATAAACGCCGCGCCCGTGGATCTTCGAGTTCCTGACGATGATGCGCGTGGTGCGCGTGGACGACATGGTGGAGTTTCGCGTTGGTTGAGGGAGGATGGTTGGTTCGGCCGCGCCGTGCCGGTTCACTCGAAGCCGATCAGTCGCCGGAACTCCTCGAGCGGGCTGGACTTCAGCACGTCGAGGAGGTTGTTGAACTGGTCGGTCCACAGCGACAAGGACGGATCCGGCTCGATGGGCGTGGCGACGTCGAGCGACGCGTGGGCGAACGGCGCGTCCGTGCGCGCGATCAGCACCCAGTCGGTGATCGAGGCCGAGCCGCTGCCCGTCGGGCTGTCGCTGACGAGGCGCGCCTTAAGGCCCAGCGACTGCGCGATGTTCGCGAGCACCGGTTTCAGGTCGAGGAACCGGTTGGAGATGTGGATGGCGAGGATGCCGTCCGGCGCGACATGCTGCATGTAGAGGTCGATCGCCTCGCGCGTGATCAGGTGCACGGGGATCGAGTCGCTCGAGAAGGCGTCGAGCGCCAGCACGTCATAACCCTGCTTCGCTCCGCGCGCGAGTTCGCGCTCGAGCGACAGGCGCGCGTCGCCGAGCACGAACTCCAGGTTCGACGGCGACGAGGGAAGGTACGAGAAGTAGTTCTTTGCGAGCGCCAGCACGTCGGGATCGAGTTCGTAGAACCGGATCGTGTCGCCGGCGCGCCCGTAGGCGGACAGCGTGCCGATGCCGAGGCCGACGACGCCCAGCCGCACCGGCCCGGCGGCCTGCCTCGCTTCGATCGCGCGGCCGACGCCCGAGGTGCGCGCGTAGTAGGTGCCCGGCTCGAGGCGGTCGGGCGCGGTCGTCGACTGCTCCCCGTGCAGGATCACGCCGTGCAGCAGGCGGCGCACCTGGAGGTCGCCCGTGCCCTGCTCGCGCACCCGCAGCGTGCCGTAGAAGTTGCGGTGCATGTAGATCACGTCGTCGCGCAGGAACGTCAGGTACTCCGAGCCGTACCAGGCCGTGGCCAGGCTCGCCACCAGCGCCGGGCCGATCAGGAACTTGTTGTTCCAGACGACGACGAGTGCCATCGCGGCGAGCGCCATCAGCGCGAGCGGCAGCTCGAACGTCGTCGGGAACAGGCGCGGCGCGACCAGGCCGACGAACAGCCCGCCGAGCGCGCCGCCGAGCGAGATCGTCAGGTAGAACTGCGTCAGGTAACGCGGCGTCGGCTTGCGCAGCGCGAGTTCCCCGTTGCAGAAGAACACGCTCACGAACATGCCGACCGAATACAGCGGAACGGCCAGGCTGACGTCGAGCACGCCCCGGCCGGCGGACAGTCCGGCGGCCATGCCGACCACGAACAGCAGCGTGACGAACATCATCCAGCGCTCGTACCAGCCGCGGCCGCCGCGCCCCTCGAACGCGAGCACGAAGGTCAGCAGGTACAGCGACAGCGGCATCACCCAGAGGAAGGGGACCGACGCGATGTTCTGCGTGATGTGGCTCGTCGACGCGAGCAGCATCACCGAGCCGAGCGCGGAGAACGCGAGCCACATCGCATAGTCCCGGCCGGAGGGCGCGGGACCGGCGGGCGTGTCGGTGGACGGCGCGCTGGTGTCGACGAGGTGCGGCCCTTCCGCGCCGCGGCTCGACTTCCACGCCGAAAGGGCGCAGGCCAGCACGAACAGCGCGTATGCGCCGCTCCAGACGATCGACTGCGTGCGCGACGTGGTGAACGGCTCGATGGCGAACGGAAACGCGAGCAGCCCGATCAGCGATCCGAAGTTGGACAGCGCGAACAGGCGGTAGACCGTCTTCTCCGGAAAGCGCGGCGCGACCCACTTCTGCAGCAGCGGACCGGTCGTCGACAGCAGGAAGTACGGCAGTCCGATCGTCGCCGTCAGCAGCAGCAGGATCCGCAGCGCCGCGTCCGTGTCCGCGGCCGGCTTGAAGGCAACGCTCGGGATGATGGGCAGGAACAGCAGGCTCGCCAGCAGCAGCGCGATGTGCAGGCGCGCCTGCTGCCGGGGGGCGAGGTGGCGGGTGATCAGGTGCGAGTAGGTGTACCCGAGCAGCAGCAGCACCTGGAAGAACACGAGGCACACCGTCCAGACGGCCGACGTGCCGCCGAACCACGGCAGGATCTGCTTGGCGATGATCGGCTGGACCAGGAACAGCAGGAACGCCGACAGCAGGATCGTCGAGGCGAACAGCAGCATTGAATGCCGGGAATGGCCGGGGAGGGCGGCAAAGCGCGCGATTGTCGCACGCAGTACGCAGCCGACGCGACCGGACGCTGCGCTGACGCTACTTGCGGAACAGCCAGATGAGCACGCTGATCACGATCGACACCACGATCGAGGTGGCGAGCGGGAAGAAGAAGGAGAAGTTCTCGCGCTCGACCGAGAAGTCGCCGGGCAGCCGGCCGAAGGGCAGCCTGGAAAGCCATGGCCACGCGATGCCCGCGACGAGCAGCACCAGGCCGATGACGATCAGGGCGCGCTGCATCGA
>JBFZCF010000102.1:0-7831 GCA_041308065.1 Burkholderiales bacterium | reverse complement strand
AGAAGAGATCGCGCCGGGAGTCGATCCGAAGAGCGTGATGGTCGAACGCTCGGTACCGATCGAGGCGCTGCAGGATGCGATGCTGGCCTGGAACCTGAATGGCAACCCGGTCTCGCTCGCGCACGGCGCACCGCTGCGGCTGATCATCCCCGGCTACACCGGCGTCAACAACGTCAAGTACGTGAAGCGGATTGCGCTGACGTCCGAGCCGACCGACGCCCGCATCCAGGCGTCGCGCTACCGCATGGTTCCGCTTGGCCAGAAGGCGAATGCGAGCCATCCGTCGGTGTGGGAGATGGACGTGAAGTCGTGGATCACGAAGCCGGATCCGGAGGCAGGGAAGGCAGCCGCCGGGTCGGTGCTGATCGAGGGTGTCGCCTTCGGCGGGATGACGGCCGCCAAGGCCGTCGAGGTCTCGCTCGACGGCGGCAGGACGTGGATGCCCGCGCGCTTCATCGGCCCGGACCTCGGGCGCTACGCCTGGCGCCAGTTCGTCCTGCCGGTACGGCTGCAGCCCGGCACCTACACGATCGCGTCGCGCGCCACCGACATGAACGGCAAGGTGCAGCCGGAGCAGCGCCTGGAGAACCAGCCGGGCTACTCCAACAACAGCTGGCGCGATCACGCCCTCACCATCACCGTCGGCTGATGAGGCGCAGCGCAATCGGAGCCCTGATCGCGCTGCTCGCCTTCGGGCCCGCCGTCAACGGCACGCAGGGCACCGAGGCGAAGGCGGAGGGGCCGGGCGCAAGCGGGAGCGCCACGAGCGAGGGCCGCCGTCTATTCACCGGCGGAACGGCGCCTTCATGCGCGGTCTGCCACACGCTGCGCGATGCCGGCGCAGGCGGCAACATCGGGCCCGACCTCGATGAGTTGAAGCCCGACGCGGCGCGTGTCGCCAACGCGGTTCAGAAGGGCTTCGAGAACATGCCGGCGTTCGGACACGTGTTGTCTCCGGCGCAGATCGACACCCTGGCGCGCTACGTCGCTGGGGCCGCCGGCAAGTAGTTCTCGCGGCGGCTGCCGCTTTCCCGCGGAGCCGTCGTTGAGGCCGTCACCCGCCGCGAACTACTTCCCCGCGACCCAGGCGTCCCTCAGCGACACCGCCAGGTTGAACACGGGCCGCTCCTGCGTGTGATCCTTCAGGTCCGCGACGAAGTACCCGTTCCGCTCGAACTGGAACTTGTCGTCCGGCATCGCCTTGGCCAGTGATGGCTCGACGATCGCGCGCAGGACGGTCTTGCTGTCGCGGTTGACCACGGACAGGAAGTCGCCGCTCGCATCCGGCTGCGCATCGGTGAACAGCCGGTCGAACACGCGGATCTCGGCCGGGATGCTGTCGGCCACCGGCAGCCAGTGGATCGCGGCCTTGGTCTTGACGCTGTTGGCGCCCGGCGTGCCGCTCTTTGTCTCCGGCAGGTATTCGGCGTGGACCTCGGTGATTTCGCCGGCGCTGTTCTTCACCACGCCGGTGGCCCGGATCACGTAGCCGTAGCGCAGCCGCACCGGCTGTCCCGGCGTGCCGTCGGGGCCTAACGCGAGCCGGAAGTAGTCGGCCGGCGCGTTGTCCATGAAGTCGTCGGCCTCGATCCACAGCTCGCGGCGCAGCGGGATCGTTCGCACGCCGAGTTCCGGCATGTGCGGGTGCACGGGCGGGTGCGTGTCCTCGCTCTGGTCGGCAGGGAAGTTGGTCAGCACGAGCCTGATCGGCTTGAGCACCGCCACCGCGCGCGGGGCGCGGGCATCGAGGTCGTCGCGCAGCGCCTGCTCGAGCAGTGCGTAGTCGATCCACTGCGGGCTCTTGGAGACGCCGGTGCGCTCGGCGAACAGCTGCAGCGACTGCGGCGTGTAGCCGCGCCGGCGCAGGCCGACGATGGTCGGCATGCGCGGGTCGTCCCAGCCGTCGACGATCTTCTCGCTGACGAGCTGCGCGAGCTTGCGCTTGCTGGTCACCACGTAGCTCACCGCCAGCCGGTTGAACTCGTACTGGTGCGGCAGCAGGAAGGGATTCGGCCGGCGCTCGTCGAGCGCGTGCTGCAGCAGCGGCGTGAAGTGCTGCGTGTGCTGCTGTACAAGTTTGAAGAACTCGTCGGCATCGTGCGCCGCCAGGTCCGGATTCTTCGACCAGCTGGCGAACATCGCTTCGGCGCGGCGCTCGTAGCGGCTCGCGCCGAGCTTGTCGGGCCGTTCGGCGGCCACGTTGCGGCAGTGGAGCGCGAACTCGCGACGGCTCTCGATGCCGGCGCCGTGGATCTCGTCGATCAACCGCTTCGCGGCCTCGAACTGCGGCCGTCGCAGCAGCGGCACGATGCGCTCCAGCACCCAGTCGTAGAACGGCCGCTGGTCCTCGAACTCGAGCGTGCAGATCGAGTGGGTGATGTTCTCCAGCGCGTCCTCGATCGGGTGCGCGTACGAGTACATCGGGTAGACCTTCCACGCGTCGCCGGTCATGTGGTGCTCGGCGAAGCGGATGCGGTAGATCGCCGGGTCGCGCATGTTGATGTTGGGCGAGCCCATGTCGATCCGCGCGCGCAGGATCATGCTGCCCTCGGGATGCCGCCCCGCGCGCATCTCGCGGAACAGGCGCAGCGACTCCTCGATCGGCCGGTCGCGGTACGGCGAGTTCCGGCCCGGTTCGGTCAGGGTGCCGCGCGTCTCGCGCATCGCGTCGGCCGTCTGCTCGTCGACGAACGCGTAGCCGGTCTGGATCAGGTGCTCCGCGAAGCGGTACATGTCCTCGAAGTAGTCGCTCGCGTGATAGAGGTTCGACTCCTGGCCGTGCTCCCCGCCGTGTTCCCAGCTGAAGCCGAGCCAGCGCACGGCGTCGAGGATGCCGTCGACGAATTCCTGGTCTTCCTTCACCGGGTTGGTGTCGTCGAAGCGCATATGGCACCGCCCGCCGAAGTCGCGTGCCAGGCCGAAGTTCAGGCAGATGCTCTTGGCGTGGCCGATGTGCAGGTAGCCGTTGGGCTCGGGCGGGAACCGGGTGCGGATCCTGGCCGGATCGGAGGGCGCCTTCTCGTGGACGTCGTAGGCGCCCGGGTGCCCGGCCCAGTGGCGCGGCTCGTAGGTGCCGCGCGCGAGGTCCGCAACGATGATGTTGCGGATGAAATTGGTCGCTGGCGCGGGCGTCCTGTCCTTGCCCGCGTCCCGGCCTTTGGTCTTGCCGGCGTCGCCCTTGCCGGCGGCCTTGTCCATGTTGGGTTCGCTGCTCTTGTAATCGTCGTGTCATCGATTGTAGCCAGCGGACGCTGCGTCGCAGCACGGCAACGCCGATCTGGTGCGTGCGAACAACGAAAAACGGGGCGCCGCGCGGCGCCCCGTTGGCAAGAACCGGTGGAACTCATGCGCCGACGGGCGGCGTGGGCATCGTGGCCCGCGCCCGGCGGACCTCTTCGATCGCGACCGTCGCGCTGGCAGTGGTGCGGATCAGTTCGTCGATCGTGAACTCGACGTAATGGCGGTTCTCGCCGCGGCTTGAGGGCGCCGGCTGGGCCGACGCCGGCTGGTTGGCAAACACCGTGAAGAACTCACCCGATGGTGCGTCCGCATGGGCGGCGAATGGGGCGAGGGCGGTCAGGGCCAGGGCTGCTGCAAGGGTACGGGTCGTCATGGTCATCTCCTGTTGAGGTGTCGTGCCGGCTTGCGGAGGTGCACGTCGCGCACGAGGGATTGGTCGATCAGACCCCGGTCGCATGACATCGGATGGCAGACGCGTTCGTCACGTCTTCATGACGAACGCGTTGTAAGAAGCGGGAGCGCGCGACGACGCGGAGGCAGCGCAGTCCGCGCCAGGACGGAATCAGTCGTCGGCGAAGCTGTACGGTCCGCCGCGCTCGAGCGCTCTCTTGTAGGCGGGCCGGGCGTGAATCCGCTTGAGGAAGCCCATCAGCTTCGGCCGGGAGGCGTCGAGACCGGCGCGCTGCGCCGCGGCTTCGAGCGGAAAGCTCATCTGGATGTCCGCCGCGCTGAACTCGCGGCCGGCGAACCACTTGTGCTGCGTGAGTTCGGCTTCCATGAAGTCGAGCTGACGCTTCAGGTTCGGCTCGACCATCATCGCCTTCACCTTCGCGGAGATCATGCGCGCGATCGGCTTCGCGAAGAACGGCATCGGCGCCTGCTCGACCTTGTCGCAGACGAGCTTGATCAGCAGCGGCGGCATCGCGGAGCCTTCCGCGAAGTGCATCCAGTAGGTCCAGCGCAGCCGCTCGGGCGTGCCGCGCGCCGGCGCCAGGCGTCCGTCGCCGTACCGCTCGACGAGGTACTCCAGGATCGCGCCGGACTCGGCCACGGTGACGTCGCCGTCGGTGATCACCGGCGATTTGCCGAGCGGATGCACCTCACGCAGCTCGGGCGGCGCGAGCATCGTCTTGCGGTTGCGCTCGTACTTCCTGATTTCGTACGGGACGCCGAGTTCTTCGAGCAGCCAGAGCACGCGCTGCGAGCGCGAGTTGTTCAGGTGGTGGACGGTGATCATCGGCGAGGCTCGCGGGTGGGGAGGCGGAATTGTCCTCTACGACGTCGGCTGTGGAGACGCGGCGGAAACCGCCGGAGTGCGCGGACCTGATCGTATCGGGCTTGAGGCGCCGCAAGGCCGACCGCGCAACGCCGGACTATCTAGGAGGGAACGGATTGCGGGAGTGGCGGGTGACTGTGGAGCGTTCCCTGGTGTCGCTATGAGACATGGCGAACCCATCGAGGTCTACGGTTCTGTCGCCCGGGGGTTCGAGGGCGTGCGCGTCGCGTTCGCCGAGAACTTCGCGCGCCGGCGCGAACTCGGCGGCGCGTGCTGCGCGTTTCACCGAGGCGAGAAGGTCGTCGACCTGTGGGGCGGGATCCGCAACGACGTGACCGGCGCCGCGTGGGAGGAGGGCACGATGGTCCTCGTGTACTCGACCACCAAGGGGCTGTCGGCGATGACGCTGGCGCTCGCGCACTCGCGCGGCTGGCTCGACTACGACGAGCGCGTCTGCGCGTACTGGCCCGAGTTCGCGCAGCAGGGCAAGGAAGCGATCACGGTGCGCCAGCTGCTGGCGCACCAGGCCGGCCTGTTCGCGTTCGACGAACCGGTCGACCGCAGCGTGGTCGCGGACCCCGATCGCCTTGCGGCCGTCATGACGCGGCAGCGGCCGGCCTGGCCGCCCGGCGCGCGGCAGGGCTACCACGGACTCACCCTCGGGTTCTACGAGGGCGAGTTGCTGCGGCGGGTCGATCCGCGTCACCGAACGCTCGGCCGGTTCTTCCAGGACGAGATCGCCGGCCCGCTCGGGCTCGAGGCGTACATCCGGGTGCCGGAGTCGCTCCCGGACGCGCGGCTCGCGACGCTGCGCCATCCGGACGCGACGGCGGTCTTCGGCCGCACGGGCTTCCCGATGCGGCTGCTGCTGGTGATGTTCAGCCACCACTCGAACATCTACCGTGCGCTCGCCGTGAACCCCGGCTCCGAGGTGGTGCGCGACGCGCAGCGCATCTACGCGCGCGAACTCGAGGTGCCCGCTGGCGGCGGGGTCGGCACGGCGCGCGCCATCGCACGCGCGTACAGCGTGTTCGCGACCGGCGGCCGCGAGTTGAAGCTGCGGCCCGAGACGCTGCGCGCGCTGGCGGCGCCGGCGATCCCGTCGGCCAACGGCTTCCACGACGACTGCCTGCTCGCCGACGACGTGCGGTACTCGCTCGGATTCACCAAGCCCAGCAGCTTCTGGCCATTCGGAGCCGAGGGCTCGTACGGATCGCTCGGCGCCGGCGGCTCGATGGGTTTCGCGGATCCCGCGGCGGGCATCGGCTACGCGTATGTCACCAGCAAGATGGGTGGCGCGCTGCGGGGCGACCCGCGCGACCTCGCGCTGCGGCACGCGCTCTACGAGGCCATCGCCGTGCGTTGAGCGGCGCTCCCTCTCGCGCCGGTTGCCGAGCGCGTGCCGAAGGAGACTCCGAACGCGATGGGGGCGATCGCGCACGGCCACGCATGCCAGATGGGCACCGGCGTGCGACTGCGGCAAACTACAGTTCGAGTCGCGCCGGAGCCCGTGCCCATGTGGAAGAACCTGCTCAAGCTGCTGCACTACGCCAGCCTCGCCGGACTGGGCGGCGGCATCGTAGTGATCCTCGTGCTGCTCGACGCGATCGACGCGACGTCCCCAACTGCCGTCGCGGGCATGCACGCGGTGATCGCGCTGCTCTGCGGCGCCCTGGTGGTGCCTTCGCTGGTCGTGTTGCTGCTCACCGGGATGCTGCTCGTGGTGGCGCGACCGCAACTGATCAGCGCGCGCTGGGTGTGGGCGAAGGCGTTCGTCGGCGTGATCGTCGCCGCGACGATCCTGGCCGGGTTCCAGCCGCTGGTGATTGCGCTGGCGTCGATGTCGGCAACGGGAGCCCTCGGCGACGCGCCGCCGGGTCCGCTCGAGAGCGTGGTCGAAGCCGAGCGCTGGGCCGCCTACCTCTCGCTCGCGACCGTCGTGGCCGCGATGGCCATCGCCGTGTGGCGGCCGCGGCTGGGCCGTCCGGCCTCCGCGCGGGACGGCGACAGCTAGGGCCTGTTAGCGCGTGGATCGCACATGCGCGAGCCAAGCGCTAACAGGCCCTAGCGGCGCGCGATCGGCTGCGTGCGCGCCTCCAGCCAGGCGAGCGCGGCGCCGCTCACGTGCGGGCCGACGCGGCGTCGCACGTCGGCGTGGTAGTCGTCGAGCCACTGCAACTCGTCAGTGGACATCAGCGACGCGTCGACGAGCCGCGTGTCGATCGGACACAGCGTCAGCGTCTCGAACTGCAGGAACTCGCCGAACTCGGTGGTGATCGCCGGCACGTTGAGCACCAGGTTCTCGATCCGAACGCCCCACTTGCCGGGACGGTAGAGACCCGGCTCGTTCGACGTCACCATCCCGGGCTCCATCGCCGTCTGCGGCTCGGGCGGCAGGTGCGGCGTGATGCCGTGCGGGCCTTCATGCACGTTCAGGAAGTAGCCGACGCCGTGGCCGGTGCCGTGGCCGAAGTCCGCGTACTCGGCCCAGATCGGCGCGCGTGCGATCGTGTCGAGCATCGGGCTCTTCGTGCCGCGCGGGAACTTCGCGCGCGACAGCGCGATCATGCCCTTCAGCACGAGGCTGAAGTCGCGCCGCTGCTCGGCCGTGGCGTGGCCGACCGGCACCACGCGCGTGATGTCCGTCGTTCCGTACTCGTACTGGCCGCCGGAGTCGATCAGCAGCAGGCCGTCGCCGACCGTGCCGCGCATGCAGATCGTGGCGTGCGACTCCTCGGTCGCGCGGTAGTGCGGCAGCGCGCCGTTGGCGTTGAACCCGGCGATCGTCGAGAAGCTCGGGCAGACGTAGCCTGGACGGCGTGCCCGCGCCGCCGTGACGTGCTCGTCGATCGTCAGTTCGGTGATCGTCTCGTGCCCGAGCGCGCCTTCGAACCACGCGAAGAACTCGGCGAGCGCGGCGCCGTCCTGCTCCATGGCCAGGCGGATGTGGTGCGCCTCGGCCTCGGTCTTGCGGCTCTTTGCAAGGGTCGACGGATTGATCGCCTCGACCACGCTCACGTCGCTCGCCACCGACTGCCGCAGGCCATGCGTGACGCGGCGCGGGTCGACCAGCAGCCTGGCGCCCGCGGCGAGCCCGGCCAGCGCGGCGGCGGCCCTGGCGTACGGCGCGAGCGTGATGCCGTCGGCTTCGAGCCGCGACTTCAATGCCGCGCCGATCTTGCCGTCGCCGATGAACAGCGTCGCCCGCTCCGCCTCGATCAGCAGGTGCGCGAGGAACAGCGGGTTGTACTGGACTTCGGCGCCGCGCAGGTTGGTCAGCCACGCGATGTCGTCGAGCGTCGACACGAAGTGATG